>NZ_JBFUKZ010000026.1:0-123652 GCF_056400585.1 Mucilaginibacter sp. P5_A6
GTGATAGCTTATTTGGCGTCCATTTATCATCAGCATCTAAAAAAGCAATGTATTTACCCAAACTATTCCTAATGCCAAGGTTCCTCGCTTGTCCTTGTCTGCCATTTTTCTGAAATATGTACCTGATCCTTGGCTCAGCGTTAAACTGATTTATAATAGCCGCAGTGTTATCTGTGGAGCCATCATCAATAATTATCAATTCCCAATTTTTATAGGTTTGGGTAATTACGCTTTCTATACTTTCGGCAATGTATCCGGCAGCGTTGTAGGCTGGCATGACGACCGAAATTTCACACATTTCTTCTGAAAAAAATGGTATTAAATGTTTTTGCTACCATATGGTAGCCAACGGATTCCATAAAACTATTTAATTCTCCATTGTAAGATTCCTTAATGTCTGAAAATAAATCCTCGGCCAAAACAATTTTTGGCCGATATTTAAGCCAATTGTTTGATTTTAATACTTTCAGATCAAAGCCTTCAACGTCAACCGTCAGAAAATCAATCTCAGGATTAACGCCCAGTTTATTTAATTGTACATCTAATATTGTTTCCAGGGTTGTGGTTTGCAATGCGATCTTATTTAATAAAGTAACATTTGGAAACCTTAAAAATTCTTCAATTTTACTGTCGTCAAATGTATTTAACTCCGGAGTTGAAAACATATAAAAAACACATTGGTTATCCTTATCAGAAATAGGTTTTTCGATGTTAATATCATACGGCCTTAATTCGTTAAATGATTTCATTGATCCAGGCATGGCATCAATATTAATTCCGCGCCAGCCCTTCAGGTAAAAATAATAGGTGTTACTTAATAAGGTGGCGTGATGTGCCCCAACATCTACATATATTCCGTAATTCTTGGTGCCAACAAATCTTTCAAGTAATCTGTCTTCTCCCTCCTGTGAATATATTTGTACTCCAGATTGTTGTGCTTTATTAATGATACGCCTTTTTATTGATTTCGGCAGAATTGTCACCGCTGCGTTAAGAACGGTATTTTTTAATCCCATTTTCCTTTTAATAAAAATGTTATTTTAGAGGATTGATGACCAAAGCTATTAGTGTTAAAGAAGTTGCCAATTTCAACAGGCAATTCATAAAGCGGGTTCAACGGTGCATCTGAAATACTATTGTTTGCCTTTATAAGCCCACGAATAATATAGGTTCTATTACTTAAGTAATTGTTGGGCAATGTGACATACACATTATGCTGTCCGATGTCAAAATCATAAACTTTTCCCTGATAGCTGCTATACAAAACAGAATGCATATTGTCTTCTTCATCATGTATAGAAAAACCCAGATCTATATTTCGACTTTTAACTCTTACATCAAGTGCAAATTTGAAAATAACGTCTTGCCCTGTTTCGATTGAATTTATAGTTTCGTATTTACTATTCAGGACTTCCATTCCGGAAAATTGCACATCACCTGAGCCTTCCCTGATAGAATTTTTGTTGATTTTTTTGAAGGACGATTTTTGTGATTTAAAATATTTTTCAATTACCGGTTCTACTTTATCATTTAATTCAATATTGCCATTATTTAGCAAAATAGCCGTACTGCATAGCTTTTTTATGGCGCTCATGTTATGGCTCACAAATAAAATTGTTCGCCCTTCTCCCTTACTTACATCGCCCATCTTACCCAGGCACTTTTTCTGGAATTCAGCATCGCCAACAGCCAATACTTCATCAACTATCAAAATTTCTGATTCAAGGTGGGCTGCAACGGCAAATGCCAGGCGTACATACATACCCGATGAATATCGTTTTACAGGGGTATCAACGTATCTTTCAACGCCGGAGAAATCAACTATTTCATCAAATTTTCGTTTTATTTCGGCTTTACGCATGCCCAGGATAGCTCCGTTAAGGTAGATATTTTCTCTCCCGCTCAGTTCAGGGTGAAAGCCTGTCCCCACTTCCAGTAAGCTGGCAATCCGGCCTTTTACTTTAACCGAACCGGTGGTAGGGGCGGTAACTCTGCTTAAAATTTTAAGCAAAGTGCTTTTACCAGCGCCATTACGGCCTATTATGCCAACGGCATCGCCCTGTTCTATATCAAAATTGATATCCTTTAAGCTCCAAACAACATCACTTTCGCCTTTTTTTGAGCGGTCGTTAACTTCACCTATCTTTAAAAAAGGGTCTTCCTTACCGCGTATTTTGGCCCAGTAGCGTTCCAGGTCACGTGATAAGGTTCCGGTTCCTATTTCTCCCAGCTGGTAAGCTTTCGAAAGATTTTCTACTTTAATTACGGCGGGCATATATTTATACAGTATCTATAAAGGTGCGCTCAACGCGGTTAAAAATTATAATTCCAACTAAAAGTATCACAGTAGTTATTACCGCGGTGATGCCTAAAGATAGCATGGTAAAGGTTCCCTGGCCAAGGAAACCGTACCTGAAAGCTTCTATTATTGGCGTCATCGGGTTATATTCAACCATCCACTGATAATGGGGGTATTTTTCTTTTACAACTGATAAAGGGTAAATAACCGTAGTTAAATACATCATTAGCTGAATACCAAAGGTGATAAGGAAACTCAGGTCGCGGTATTTTGTAGTCATGGCTGATATGATCATGCCAAGGCCTAAACCTAACATTGCCATTAATAGCAATAAAAAAGGAAACAACAACAGGTAGGCGTTTGGATGAACATTAGCGCCTTTAACAATATAAATGCCCATCATCAGGAAAAACAGGGCCATTTGAACGGCAAAGCGGATTAAATTTGATACTACGATACTTAACGGAACGATAAGGCGGGGGAAATACACTTTACCAAAAAGGCCTGCATTTACAGTAAAAACAGATGATGTTTTTGTAAGGCAGTCTGCAAAATAATTCCAGGCGGTAATACCTGCCAGGTAAAACAAGGGTTGCGGTAAGCCATCGGTTTTTATAGCTGCAAGGTTACCAAATACAAATGTGTAAATAATTGTAGTGAATAATGGCTGAATAAAAAACCATAGCGGCCCTAATATGGTTTGTTTATAAAACGAAACAAAATCGCGCCTTACCAATAACATCAGCAAATCGCGGTAGTGCCATACATCATTAAGTTTTAAATCAAATAAGCTGCTGTGTGGAGTTAACTCCATGTCCCACTTTTCTTCGGTTGGCGTACTCATTCGTTTAAAAGTAGTTGTAATTTTTGCATGTAATCCGTTTCATTAAAATGTAATAAACATTGTTCCTGTAGGTGTTTGCGTTTAAGGTTTGTTAATGGTGCTTCAAAATATTCTGTTATGTATTCATTTAGCTCGGCGGGATCGTCTGCATTAATCGCGTGCCCCAGTTCGCCGTTCCTGATGGCATCTATACTGCCATCGGCATTGCCGCAAACAACAGGTAACCCACAGGCAAGGGCTTCAATGAATACAATGCCAAAGCCCTCTTTTTTACTCGGCAAAACAAACAGGTCTGCCAGTAAAAAATGATCAACAAGTTCATCTTCTTCAATAAACCCGGTTAATATTACCTGTTCGGCTACGTTATACTGTGCTATAAGTTTTTTTATCCTGAGCTCTTCTTTTGCATCGTATTTACCCGATAAAATATATTTAATACCTGGAAAACGGTTTTTTATATTACTTATAACTTCAATTACATGTTCATAGCCTTTGTATTGTTCTGTTGATGCAAGACGTGTTAAAGTAAATATAATAGGTTGATCTGTTTTTAATTTATAACGTGCAACAAGATGTGGTGGTTTTTCGAAACCTGCAGGCAGCTTCATAAAAGAATCTATTGCGTTATTTAACACTCTGCAAATATCCGCATTTACGTTGTGCTTAATTATCATTTGCTCTCTGGTAAAATTGCTTACACATATTACCTTATCGCATCGGTTTAAAAGATATCTTTTAAGGAATGAAAGGGGCCGCCAAACTTCGATGCCATGGGCAATAAGCCATACCTTACATTTAGGATTAACTAATTTTGTAAACAAGCCTATAACTGCCAGGTTTATGTGGCTTAAAATAATAACATCAGGCATTGCTGATTTGCTTATGGCTTTTAAAACAAAGCTGATCCTGTTAACGCCAAAGCCTTTAAACCCATTTGCAGGCAGGTATTGCGGCATCAGGTCGTCTTGCTTATCGTAGGCAGACCATAGTTCAAAATTCCATTTATTGGTTTGTGCCAGCGTGTATAGTGAATGCCCCAATGTTCGGGTCATTTTCTGAATGCCACCGGTGGTAGAAAATGTTTGTAACGTAAAAAGAATTATTTTTTTACACATGCGCTTGTATTTGGTAAAGTGCAAAGGCCTTTGACCAATGAATTTGGTTGTTTTTGAACTTTTTAATGGTGTTTTGCGCCATTTTACCGCGATATAAACTACTACTGCTTATCGGGTTGTATTGCCTCATCCACTGCTGTAATGGAAACGAAAAGCCCATTTTAGGCCTGTTCCAAATAGCTGAGGGCAGCAGGTCATTGAAACTATCAATCAGGAGTTTTTTTGGTTGCCGGTTATTGAACCTTATTTCTGGTGCTATACTTTCAACAGTGCCTGTAAAGTCTTCGTCTAAAAAAGGGACCCTAACTTCTAAACCATGATTCATGCTCATTACATCGGTATCCCTAAGTAACTGATTTTGCATATAAAGGTTTGCTTCAAACCATGAGGCACGCTCATGATCATATGGCCCCAAATCAGGAATATCAAAACTATTAAAAAGAACATCCCGAACTTGTTTATCATCAGCATCAAGCGCTCTCGCAATATCAGCCGGCGAAAATAATCCTCTTAATAAAAGATAATCGGCTATTGAATGGTCATTAGCTAAAAATGTAAGCTTTTTATATTGATCGGGTAATAATCCCTTAATTGCCGAAAACAGGAAAGGGGGGAGTTTTCTCAAATAGCCAAGGTAACGTATCCGGTTAAATGAGGGGTAGCCACCAAAATACTCATCGG
The DNA here is from genome assembly GCF_056400585.1 of Mucilaginibacter sp. P5_A6. Taxonomy (NCBI): domain Bacteria; kingdom Pseudomonadati; phylum Bacteroidota; class Sphingobacteriia; order Sphingobacteriales; family Sphingobacteriaceae; genus Mucilaginibacter; species Mucilaginibacter sp. P5_A6. Next base: position 4,940 of record NZ_JBFUKZ010000026.1, read on the forward strand.
CGCCTACGCCCGATAATACCGCTTTTAAGCCATCATCGTGCGCATATTTACTTATGAACCAGCTATTAATACCATCGGTAGTGGGCATATCCATAGCGTTAATAATTTGCGGAAAGAAGGTTTCAAAATCCTGCTGCTTTACTAAGTGCGAGAAATTTTGACCGCTTACCTTATCTAAAACCAAGCGTTGATATGCCTGCTCGTCGTAATTTTTTTCGTTAAAAAAAATAGATATGGTTTTAAGCTGCTCCTTTTTTTCTTTATCAGCCAATAACGTAATAAGGCTTGAATCTATACCTCCGCTTAAAAATACACCTAATGGCGCATCTGCAATGAGCTGGCGGTTTACGGCTTTTATTAAGGTATTTTTTATCAATTGCCGTGCTTCATCAATGTTGGTGATCTGATTTTTTAATACTGTTTGTTTGTAAGAATTGATCACATGGGTTGATGAGGCATGATTCCAGCATAAATAATGACCTTTGGGTAAGCTGTAAACATTTTTTAATGTGGTATAGGGCTCTGGTATATGGCCAAAAGCCAAAAGCCTTATGGGCCAGTTGGTTTCTTTTTCTATACACATGCCCGCTGCTGTAAAAGCCCTGGTTTCCGATGCAAAACTTAGCTGGCCATCTTCGGCTAAATAATATACCGGTTTTATACCCGCTGCATCACGTACCAGGTAGGTAAGGCCTTTAAGGCTATCAAACAAAGCGAACGCAAACATTCCCCTAAATTTGGCGAAGGCGGCGATGCCCCATTGTAAATAGGCTGCAATTATTACTTCTGTATCTGTTACCGAATTGAATTTGGCACCATACTTTAACAGCTCATCCCTTAATTCCCGGTAATTATAGATTTCGCCGTTGAAGGTTATCCAAACTTTTTGCCCCGCATCGGCCATTGGCTGATGCCCGTTACGGCTCAAATCAATTATTGATAGCCTGCGATGTCCAAATGCCAGGTGTTTTTTTTCGTCATAAAAAATGCCTTCGTCATCGGGGCCGCCATGTTGCAGTGCCTTGCACATGGCTTTCACCCCTTCTTGAATAAGTTGAGGTTGTAACTGGTTATTAATTATTCCCGCAATCCGGCACATACTCTATATAAATATTCACAGCTTCGCCCCGTAAGTCACATTTTAAATTGTAACTTATTATATAACAACGGCTTATTTTTTTAATATAAGTCTGTTTTTATTAATTATTCCCGATCCGAATCGGTTATAACTGTCCTTTAGTTAAAATAACAATTTCAATTAAAATCTTTCAATATATGATGCTGCAACATGTACAATTATTGAGCACCCTATGCTTTCGAGCCTTAATATCAATTGCTTTTGCGAACGTTGGGATACCACTTCTCCGGTCATTCCTTTTAATGGCCCAGCTTTAAGTATAATCTTTTCTCCGGGCTGCAGGTCTTCTTCGGTAATCTCTAATTCATAAGGGCTGGCCATTAATAACTTTAACTCAGTTATCTGGCGGTTGGGCATTGAAGCAGGCTTGCCCATGAAATACAGAAAACGGGATATCCCTTTTGTCATCAATATATTAGCCTGTTCATGTTCTGTAATGTTAACAAATACGTACGATTTAATAAAGGGTTCTTCTACCCATCTTTTGCGGTCACTCCATTGCTTTAGCTGGCGATGCAGTGGCAGGTAAGCTTCAACGCCTTTATTTATTAATGCCTGGTATGCTTTTTTTTCGGCACGTGGGTTTGTATAAACAGGATACCACTTTTTTGTTATTGCACTTGCCTTTAAATCCATATTTTGAATCGGTGCATTTTATTTAAACCATCGCCTTATATCCCACCATTTCTTTTTGTCCTCATCTACATAATAGCCAGATCCGGAGTATCCGCTATAGTCAGAATAATAGTAATATCTTGCACCTGTAGTGTCGCCGGTAAATTTGGTGGTATAATATCTTGAATGTAAAAGGTCTTCTTCAAAAGCATTAAGTACAATCACCGTATTATCAAGATGATACTCCTGCGCTATGCGTTGAGGAACGGTAGCCGCATAAAATTTAGATTTGCCTGATCGGATAACAAAAACATTGATATCACTTATCCTGATCAGTGGAATAGCATCTGATACCAGGCCAATAGGGGCTGTATCAATCATTATAATATCATACTTTAATTTTAAAGCGGCAATTAAAGCAAGCATTCTGCTGCTGTGCAGCAATTCTGATGGATTTGGGGGTACAGGGCCTGAAACTATAAAATCGAGATTTTCCTGCTCGGAGTGAACTATTATTTCATCCAATGAACTTTGGTGGGCAAGATAGTTGCTTAAGCCCTTGTCATTAGGTACATGAAAAGTTTTATGCAGTTTTGAGCGTCTTAAATCGGCACCTATAAGTATAACCTTTTTATCAATGAGCGATAGCGTACTTGATAAATTTACTGCCACAAATGACTTGCCCTCACCGGCAACTTCTGAAGTTATGCAAATAATTTTGCTGGCTTTTTCTGATGCCAGGAAACTCAGATTGGTACGCACCGAGCGGACCGATTCGGCAAATATTGACTTGGGTTTGCTCAGGGCTAAAACCTGCCGGCTGTTTTCATCAATAGGTTCGGGGTATTTTCTGATAACCCCAAGTATAGGCATTGCGGTAAGGCTTTCTATGGTTTCCTTATCATAAATATAAGGATTAAGTACCCTGATTAAAATAATAAGGCCAAGGCCTATAGCCAGGCCAAAAATAATGGCCGACCGGTGGATATCATGCTCGTTGGGTGATACCGCGTTGAAATTGGGCTGAGCAAATTCAATAACCGTAGCCCCCGGTAAAATACCTGCCCTGCTTATTTGTGCTTCCAGCTTTTTCTCTGATAAAAAGGAGTATACCTTATCATTTATCTCGAAATCTCTTTGCAAACTTACCAGGTCGCGCTGGGCTGATGGCAATGCCATTAAAGTTTGGTTAACCTGCGATAACTGGTTATCCAAATACGCTATATTTTTTTCTACAGCGCCGCGGATCCCCTTTATATTATTTAAGGCTGTAAGTTTGGTTTGTAATATTTGCTGATTAATATCCTGCAGAGGCTGCGAATTTGGAGTATAGGTTTTTAATAACGATGATCGTTCGGATATTAGTACATCTAACTTACCTATTAAAGCATTTAACGCAGGTAAATCGTTTCCCCCTGTGGTAAAATTCAAAGTGACATTATCTTTTTCCCTGGTTATTTGATCCCTTAGTTGATCAAGCGCTATCATCTGAATTTTTAACAGTGATCTGTTTGTTTCAATTTCGGCCGCCTTTGCACCAGATGTAGTTGATGCTGAATTTACATCAAGTATCTTGGTTTTGTTTTTATATTTTTCTATTGAGCTTTCCGATCCTTTTACCTCGTTGGAAAGGAATGATAACTGGCTGTCGATAAAATCGATCATTTGCGATGCCGATTGTGCTTTTTGATTCCTGTCAAAAATCACATACTCCTTCATGATGTTGTTAAGCACATCGGCGGCAAACTGCGGGTTTGAGTCGGTTTCCTGTAACGCGATGATGTTGGTGTTCTTTCCAGTTTCTCCAGCCCTTAAACCACCTTGTACCCGGCCTATATAATCTTCAGGGATATTAAAATTAAAAAGATATATAGCGCTGTTATCAATGGCACCGGTGTATTTTATTGTAAAACTTGTATTACCAATAGTTACCGGCGTATTATAGCTGTAATTGTTTTTAATTTCTTTTTCGCCTATTTTGTAACTGAGGCTAAAGGTTTGCTTGTTAACAGGTTTATAACTTATAACATTATGATAAAAGTTTAAGCTATCAAACTTTATCAGTTGAATATTTAATGGTTTTGAGGGATATGCTTCGGTGGTACGTACTCGGCCCGATATAAAGAAGCTTATCCGGTAATCCATATCTTTAATGGCACTAAGTATCACATTTCTGCTTTGTAATACCGATGTTATGCTCTGAATTTTTGATGGCCCGCGGTCGGGGACTGTCATTACACTTATAAGGTCAGAAACCTCCGACTTTTTTTCTTCAATTTTTAGTGTGCCCCCTGTTGCGTAGGTTTTTGGCGTGTACCATAAATAAACATATGATATAATTACTGCCAAACTCACCGATGCAGCGATCCAATACCAGCGGCTCACCAGAATTTTACCTATCTTGAAATAATCGATCTCCTGGTTAGGCAGTTTTCTTTGGAATTTTTCTGTCTCTTCCATTAGCGGCGCGAAAGCGATAAAACAATTAAAGCCGTATTAAGCAAAAGCAATATCGGCTGTGTAAGGGTTGATACATTTTGTAAATTATCATTGCGAACAGCGCGTTTGTTCTGCGATATATACACAATATCTCCGTTTTGAAGTAAGGCCCGCGGATCGTTTATGGATTGTATATCTCTCAGGTTGATATAGGTCACCTGCGGGTTTTTTTGATCGCCGCGTATAATCTTAATGTTTGTTTCATTGGCCTTATCCGTAAGGCCCCCCGCTTCACCAATCATTTCAACCAAAGTAGTATTATCTCTTACCAGAGGGAAATTTCCCTGTGCCTTAATTTCGCCAAGGAAAGTAACCTTCAGGTTTGTAATTTTTAATTCAATTATAGGATCTTTTAAAAGGTTTTTACGGTAAAGCTCCTCAATAAGTTTTGCAGCCTGGGCGCGTGTAAGCCCTGCTACAGTGACATGGCCAATAACCGGCAATGCTACAGTTCCCTCTTCATCAACCTGGTAGGTTTGACCGGCACCGGCATTCCCACCGCCCAATGTGTTGGATGAAGGAGCTTCATCAACCACATATTTAATGTTTTGCAGGTTCCGTATTTGCAACATATCCTGTGGTTTAATATGGTAACTGCTTAAAACGTTATTGTTTTTTTGCGAGAGTGTATCTGTTTTGACAGTCTTTTGTTCAAAAAGAGTTTGGTACTGCCTGCCTGAGCAGGAGGACAAAACTAAAACCATTAAAAAAACAGGGAAAATAGACGTTATTATGCGCATGAGGACGAAAACTTCTGCTTAATGTGTTTATTTATTATGCAATAATTCCAAAATTACATAATTTGCGGGGATTAACGATTTGTATTTTTCCAATTTATAGGTTTGAAGATTTCATTGGTAACGGTTGTTTATAATGCCCAGGATACTATAGCCCAATGTATTCAATCCGTTATCAGTCAAAAACATCCCGATATAGAGTACATTGTTATTGATGGCGGATCAACGGATAACACCCTTCAAATAATTGATCAGTACCGTTCATCAATTAATTTTTTTGTTTCTGAACCAGACAAAGGCATATATGATGCCATAAATAAAGGTATTAAGAAAGCGACCGGCCAGATTGTTGGCACTCTTAATGCCGACGATCGCCTGGCCGATGACCAGGTTATATCGGCAGTAGCACAAGCATTTACGCAACAGGATATTGATGCCGTTTACGGAAATTTGAATTTTGTTGATATGATTGGAAAAATAACCCGAAAGTGGGTTTCAAAACAGTGTAGAGCTAATTCCTTTAACCGGGGATTTATGCCCCCGCACCCTACATTTTATTGCAAACGTGATTTATTTAAAAAATTAGGATTTTATAGCCTCGAGTATGGCTCGGCGGCCGATTACGAATTAATGGTAAGGTTTATGCATCTGCATAAAATAAATTTTTTTTATATAAACAGGATAATGGTTACCATGCTGACTGGGGGGGTAAGTAACAAGAGTTTTAAAAACCGGCTCAAAGCCTGGGGCTTTGATTTAAAAGCTATGCGGAACAATGGTATCATGTTCCCTGTGCTTACGTTAGCTTTAAAGCCAATCCGGAAAATCTTTCAATATTTTTAATTTGAAGTTAAACCTTTGCTTTGCTAACTGCGTATAACAGCCTGACTATAAAAATGAATTGATCCAAAAGCCCCTCGTACTATGATTGAACTTTTACATTCGCATCATTTTATTTACAACATTTTAATAGTATTGTTCTCAACTCTGATTACCTTGCTATCCATTCCATCCATTTTACACGTTGCGCGCTCGAGGCACCTTTATGATGATGTGGGCCATTTCAGAAAACAGCATGATCACGGTATTCCGCGTTTAGGAGGGGTGGCTATTTTTGTAAGCTTTACCATTACAATTTTGTTGTTTAGCATCATTGATAAGGCATTACCTATCAGTTACCTGCTTTTAGCCTGTATAATTCTTTTTATTATGGGTTTAAAGGATGATCTATCCGGAGTAAATTCAAGTACAAAGTTCCTTATCCAGTTTGCGGTTGCAGCTATATTGGTGCTGTTTGGCGATATTCGCTTAACCAGCATGTATGGCGTATTTGGTATTTTCCAGCTTCCTTATATCCCAAGCGCCATGCTCTCTATACTGCTTATCATGCTTATCGTTAATTCCTTCAATTTAATTGATGGCGTTGACGGATTGGCAGCTACAACAGGAATTATTGCAAACTGCACATTTGCTTTATTATTTATGTACATAAAGCAATATGAGCTTGCGGCTATTTCATTTGCTATAGCAGGCGCTATTATTGGCTTTTTGAAGTATAATATTACGCCCGCCAAAATATTCATGGGCGATACCGGTGCATTGTTAATTGGCCTTGTATCGGCAGTTATGGCCATTAAATTTATCGAGATGAGTAAAATTTCGGGCGCTGGCATCCCCGCTATAAGCTTTGCGCCTGCATTAACAATTGCTGTATTGATAGGGCCGGTTTTTGATACATTAAGAATGTTTACACTAAGGATAGTTAGCGGAAAATCGCCATTTGATGCCGATCGGAACCACAATCATCACCGTATATTAAGGCTTGGGCTCAATCACCTACAAACTACCCTGTGCTTGTCAGTAATTAATTTATTATCAATAGGTATTGTATTTATGTTTAGTGGCTTAAGTAATTCACTGCTAATTGTTATCATCTTGTTATTTTCGGTAGCCTCTAACTGGATCATCACTTTTTGCCTGCGCTCAAAAGAGCGTGAAAGCCTGGCATTGCGCAATTTTTGGGCGTAAATTAATCCATATTCAATGACGGTACTTTAAGTAGTTTTAAAGTCACTAAATTTAGGCAACTATAAATAGCCATCCATCTTCATTAACTTTGCTGCCCTTATAAAACAATGATGAAGATTGCCATAAATGGATTCGGCCGCATCGGGCGCATATTTTTAAGAAATATATTATCACGCCCTGGTATACAGGTAGTAGCAATTAACGACCTTACAGATACTCAAACCCTCGCTCATCTGTTTAAATATGATTCTGTACACCGGGGGTTTAAAGGCGAGGTAAGTTTTGATGCGGAAAGCCTGTTCATTAACGGGCAAAAAATAAAAGTATTGGCCCAACGTGATCCGTTGGCCCTGCCATGGAAAGACCTGGACATTGATCTGGTGATAGAATCTACCGGGAAGTTTACCTCAAGGCAGGGTGCTCAACTACATTTAACGGCCGGAGCAAAACAGGTGATCATATCCGCCCCATCAACTGATAAAAGTGTGCCAACAGTAGTGCTGGCCGTTAATGATGGGCTGGTTGACCTTCAATCGCCAATATTATCTAATGCGTCCTGCACTACAAATAATGTGGCTGCTATGGTAAAGATACTTGACGAAAACTGGGGTATCATTGATGGTTATATCACCACTGTGCATTCAATGACGGGCGATCAAAGCCTGCATGATGCACCACATAAGGATTTGAGGCGTGCAAGAGCGGCATCGGCGTCCATTATTCCTACAACCACCGGGGCCGCCAAAGCTATTACAGCAATATTTCCTCATCTCGATGGCAGACTGGGTGGAGCAGGCATTCGTGTTCCCGTGCTTAACGGCTCACTAACCGATTTTACCTGCAGCCTTAAAAAGCTACCAACTATTAACGAGATTAACTTTGCATTTAAACAGGCTGCCTGCGGCCCCATGAAACATGTACTGGAATATACCGAAGATCCCATAGTGTCAACCGATATACTGGACAACCCTCACAGTTGTATTTTTGATGCCCAGCTTACCTCAATAGTAGGCGGTTTGGTTAAAGTTGTAGGTTGGTATGACAATGAAATGGGGTATAGCAGCCGCCTTGCCGATCTGGTTGAGAGAATTGCCAAACTAAAAAGTGCTTTGGCTTAAATAGTTCAATTTTATTAGCTAAACTACATGATAAAATTTATTGAGGTTGAGGATCTTTTAGCCATTCGCAACGAAGTATTACGCGAGGGCAGACTTACTTTAAATGAATGCCGTTTCCCTACCGATAAAATAGAAGGCGCCTTCCATTTAGGGTTTTATAAAGATGATGAACTGGCATGCATATTATCATTCCATCCCCAAACTTATGGCGAATTTACAGGAATGGGTTACCAGTTGCGTGGCATGGCAACCATTGAAAAATACAGGGGGCTTGGTTTCGGTAATCAACTGGTAAATTTCGCACTTACCTACCTGCGTGGCCAAAAGGTAAATTATGCTTGGTGTAATGCCCGCAAAAAAGCTGTCCCATTTTATCATAATACTGGTTTCGAGATCGTCTCGGCCGAATTTGAAGTGCCCGGAATTGGGCCACATTATGTGATGTATGTTAAGTTAAGATGAAGTTTTAGGCGAAAAAGAACACCTTTTTTACTTTTTCATTAAGAATTTAGAATAAAATGCTGAATTTGCAGCCCTCACATATAATGACCCATATAATCATATGAAAACTGTAGATCAAATTAGTTTCGCAGGCAAAAAAGCCCTAATCAGGGTTGATTTTAATGTGCCCCTGGATAAAAACTATAAAATTACTGATGATAACCGGATGACGGCGGCGCTGCCAACTATAAAAAAGATTTTAAAAGATGGCGGCAAAGTTATCCTGATGTCGCACCTGGGCAGACCGAAAAGCGGGCCTACAGAAGAATTTTCATTAAAACATGTTGTGCCTCATCTATCCGATCTGTTGGGGCAGCAGGTTGAGTTTGCTGATGATTGTATTGGCGTGCAAGCAGTTGAAAAAGCTAAGAATTTGGGTAACGGCGAAGTGTTGTTATTAGAAAATCTTCGTTTTTACAAGGAGGAAGAAAAAGGCGATGTAGCCTTTGCAGAAAAACTATCGAAATTAGGTGATATATACGTAAACGACGCATTTGGTACTGCTCACCGCGCGCACGCTTCAACGGCAATTATAGCACAGTTTTTTCCTGATGCCAAATATTTTGGATACCTGATGGCAGCCGAACTGGCTAATGCCGAAAAGATCTTGAACGGAGCTGCAAAACCTTTTACTGCTATTATGGGTGGGTCTAAGGTTTCTGACAAGATCCAATTGATAGAAAGATTGCTGGATAAAGTAGATAACCTGATTATCGGTGGCGGCATGGCTTACACCTTTGCTAAAGCAGACGGAGGTAGCATTGGTACTTCGCTTGTTGAAGCCGACAAACTTGATCTTGCCACAAGCCTGGTACAAAAAGCTAAAGATAAGGGTGTAAAACTCTATCTGCCTGTAGATAACGTGGTCGCCGATGCTTTTTCAAACGAAGCAAAAACCGATGTTGCAAAAACCGGTCAAATTCCAGACAATTGGATGGGATTGGATATTGGTCCTGAAACGGTAAAATTATTCAGCAAAGTAGTTGAAGAATCAAAAACCATTTTATGGAATGGCCCAATGGGCGTATTTGAAATGGAAACATTTTTGGTTGGCACCAAAGCTATTGCCGAGGCTGTAGTAAAAGCAACCGAAAACGGAGCATTCTCGCTAATTGGTGGTGGTGATTCTGCGGCTGCGGTTGCTAAATTTAACCTTACTGATGAGGTTAGCTATGTATCAACCGGTGGTGGCGCACTGCTGGAGTATATGGAAGGCAAGGAATTACCGGGTGTGAAGGCTATTAACGACTAAATGATCATAACGAGTTAGTGAGTATAACCATTTAGTGCTCAAATGGATTATACCTTAGTGGTATATAGGTATCCACTTGTTTTATTTATCATATTAAAAAAGGACTTTTCAAGTAGTTGATAGCTGCCCGAAAAGTCCTTTTTAGATTTAGTTTATTTTAACCGATGATACCACATCGTTCGCGTTTGGCAATAGGGTAGTAAAGTTTGAGGTGTTTGATGTACGTATCCACGAAGTACCGCCAAAGTTATTGCTGCTGTACATGGTCACTGTCCATCCGGCCGGTACTTTCATTGAGGACGCCCAGTTGTCAACAAAGCCATAAGCCTGTAGCTGAGCCAGGGTGTAATTGCCCTTTGGTATGTTCCCTGTTGCTGTACCGGCATAATTAATATTTTGGTAAAAATTAACCCCTGCAGTAGGCGTTCCCGTATTAAAAGTGGTAGCCTTACCATAAAGCGCATTTGATATACTGCTTAAGTAAGTATGCGTGTCGGCATTTGGCAGGTTGTAGTACAGGTAAATGCCATAATTATTATTTACAGTTTGTGTAGCCAGTGATGCGGCAGTTGATGAGCTTGTACTTTGAATATTAATAGCTGCCGGCCCAAGGTTACTTGCTGCAAGCCCCGGTACTGCCGGTACTGAGTAGGTGCCATAAATGGCGTTCCAGCTGTAATCAACCTTTGAGCCTACGGTTACACCATTAAAGCTTAAACGAGATGCCGCTGGTCCGTAAAAGTAAAATGAAATAATCTTTGTAGGCATCAACTGGCGTAGTGCCGTAACCAAATAAACAAACGAGCTTGAATTAGGTTGCCCGGTTCCGTTGTTGCCGTAATCAGCGTATTCATCATCAAAGTCAATTCCATCCAGTCCGTAAGTTGTAACCGCGTCGCTCAGTAATTGTGCATATGCGGTAGCGGATGCCTGATCGGGAAAGTTACAAATGCCGGCACCCTGGTGGTTACCTAAAATTGATAGCAGTACTTTAATGCCTTTAGCCTGTAAGGGTTGTATATAGGTTGCCTTATTGCTTAGTACATTGGTTACCTGTGTATTAAAAAATAGTTCGGCTTTTTGGGTTGTGGTATTGTAATTGATATTAGCGGCAAATATAATGGCAATATCAAACAACTGCTCACCGGTTGAAAGGTAGTAATTGCCTACGTTACGGATATCATTATTATTCACCTCCACATAGCAAACACCCTTTGGTCCGCTTACACCAATAGCATTAGTATTGAGTTTTGAGGTGGAGTTTGATTTGATCGATTCGGCAGGAGCGGGAGCGCTTTCTTTTTTACAGGCCGATGTAATAAGTAGCAGTAAGCCAAATAAGGCGGTTAACGTTTTGTTTAGCAGTAAATCAAAATTTGTTCTCATAGTTTTTGGTTGTTTTTAATTTGACAAATAAAAATGTAGAAGCTTGTTTAGCATTCGGTTGATTCATAGGCATGTTTTTAAATTGGTTATTAATACTGAGGTAACTATAAAAGAGGGCAAGCCAGGGCCATAACATGGTTAGTGGCATAGTATTGTTTTTTAATTATGGTATTTACGCAGCCATATACATTGGGGGTTCTGTATATGGGGGATATTGGTTTATAAGGTGACAGAAACTCAATTGGGTACTTGCTCACAAGTTAATTATTATTTATAAAATAAATATTGATTAATAAAAAATATATCAATAGTTTATTTTGAAAGTATAGATCATAGGTTTTGTAACAAAATAGAGGGTTTTCATAAATCCGTTAATGGCGGTTTGTCCTTTTTATTTTATTCAATTACTTTTAAACAATAATCATTTAATATGAAAAAACTTCTACTTATAGCTGTTTGCTTTTTACTTTCAGTTTGCTGTGTGCAGGCTCAGCCTAAAGGGCCTGATGCTGATTATATAAAAGCCAATTACAGTAAATATGAGTACCAGGTACCCATGCGCGATGGCAAAAAGCTGTTCACATCGGTATATGTACCAAAAGATCAAACCAAAAAATACCCTGTCATGATGGATAGAACGCCCTATAGCGTTGCCCCTTATGGTGCTGATGCTTATAAAGGTAGTTTAGGCCCGTCATCGTTGTTTGCTCACGATGGTTATATTTTTGTTTACCAGGATGTGCGCGGTCGTTGGATGAGCGAGGGCATCTACGAAGAAATGACACCTGAAAAAGAAGTACATAAAACCAACAATGATGTGGATGAAGGTACCGATACCTACGATACCATCAATTGGCTGCTAAAAAATGTGCCGAACAATAATGGTAAGGTTGGTGTATGGGGTATTTCATATCCCGGTTTTTATACAACAACAGCGTTGCTGAGCCGTCACCCTGCATTGGTGGCCGCATCTCCGCAGGCGCCTATTGCCGATCTTTACCGGGATGACGCTTTCCATAATGGCGCATTTATGCTGGTGGCCAATTTTGGCTTTTACCCGGGCTTTACCAACAGGCAGGATGATAAGCCAACCCAGCGTCGCGGATCGCGATTTGATGCCGGTACCGAAGATGGCTACGATTTTTTCCTGCGGATGGGTTCGGTAAAAAACTCAAACGATAAATATTATAAAGATACCATCCGTTTATGGAACGAGATGCTTGATCATCCCAATTATGACCAGCATTGGAAGGACCGAAATGTACTTTATCACCTGCACGATATTAAAACCGCGGTACTGGTTACCGGAGGATGGTACGATGCCGAGGACCTGTACGGCGCAATCAATACCTACAAAACGTTGGTTAAGGAAAACCCTAAAACCCCGGTTTACTTTACCATGGGCCCCTGGGTACATGGCGGCTGGGCACGTGGTGATGGCGACCATTTAGGCGATGTTAGTTTTGGCGGCCCGACCGGTCCGTTCTACCGTGAAAAAATTGAGTTCGCTTTTTTTAGTCATTATTTAAAAGGGACTGATTTGAACCTGGAGCCAATATCAACATTTGAAACCGGTGTTAACCAATGGCGAACCTATAAAACATGGCCACCAAAAGAGGCCCGTGAAAAGAATTTATACCTGCTGCCCGGTGGCAAATTATCATTTGATTCTCCTGCCACAGGTGAAAGCTTTGCCGAATTTGTATCAGACCCCAATAAACCGGTACCATTCATCAATACCATTGATAACGGCATGAAACGCGAATACATGACGGGCGACCAGCGTTTTGCTTCGCAAAGACCGGATGTTTTAACCTACGAAACAGACATATTGGACAAGGACCTTACCCTTGCCGGAAACATCTGGGCCAACCTTAAAGTATCAACCACGGGTACCGATGCTGATTGGGTGGTTAAGGTTATTGACGTATACCCCGATTCAACCAAAAACAATAAGTTTACAGGTAAGGAAGTTTACCTGTCTGGCTACCAGCAAATGGTACGTAGCGAGGCTATGCGCGGTAAGTTCCGCAACGGTTTTGATAAACCAGAGCCATTTGTGCCGGGCAAAATAACCCCGGTTAACTTTGAGCTGCAGGATGTGCTGCATACATTCAAAAAAGGGCATAGGCTAATGGTACAGGTACAAAGCACCTGGTTTCCACTTATTGATCGGAATACCCAACAGTTCCAGGACATTATGAAAGCTAAAGACAACGACTTTAAAAAGGCCACCCACAAGGTATACACCTCCAAAAATGAACCGAGCTTTTTGAAAGTTAGGGTGATGGAATAGATTATTTAAATAATAACGAAGCATACTGAGCAGTGAAATTCCGCGGAACTTTGCCGGAGAAATGATACTTTAAAAGGTTTGTCATCCTGAACGGAGTGAAGGATCTATTCGCAGACTGTACAGGGCGAAGAAGCATGGTGGAGAGTAGATCCTTCACTCCGTTCAGGATGACAAAAAGGCGGTGTAGTCTGTAGCATTTCTCCCACGTAAGCCGTAATAGTATAAAACCACCGTTATGACCAGGAAGATATTATTGCTGCTGCTTGTTACAGTTTGCTTATCATGTAAAAAGACCCATCAAAAACCAGGCTGTTCCATAAGTGTATGTACCCAGGAATTTGCAAGCGTAGGCATACGTTTTGTAAATAAAGCAGGTGGTGCTGTAACGGTAACAAATTTTACAGCCAAAAACTTAAGAAGCGATTCATTGATTGTTGCAGGTAGCGGTATCGACCCGGGTTTTTCGCCTGGATTTAAAGCAATTGCAACTGATAATAACTTGGAAGAATTTTCAACCGGGGGCGATGATGTAAGGGTCTCGGCAACCAATCCAACCACCGACCAAACCAAAACCGCCACCGTAAAAATAGCGGGTGGATGCGCGTGCCACATCAGCAAAATTTCCGGACCGGATACGGTAGTTTTTGATTAAGAATTACCTGCTGAAACAGAACTTTTTAAATTGCTGTTTGATGCGGAGATGTTATCCCGTTCATGCGCCTTTGACACTCCTTTTATCACCCCTGGGGTTACTTTACCGGCACCTTTTGCACACCTTTCAAACACCATTTGAATGCCTTTTTATGCTTCCTTATTGTATGTAGTGTACTGATATACAGTAAATTGAATTAAACTTAATTGTTTTCCGGGATTTTGTTTTTTGAAACAATCGGGATGACTATTTCACAAGTTTGGCGCAAACCTCTTTGTATACGCAAATTTACAAAAAATATCCAATAAAATCCACTCTTAATTGGCGAATTCAGGGAAATCGCGTTTAAAATACCTGCATGGCAAATTTTGGCTGAAGCCGCTTTTTGTTCCTTTGCTACCGCCCCATAAATGGGACGGCAATGAACTTTTAGCTACTATAAACGGGGTCAGTCCTTAAATCATTGCCGTTGGGCTTCAGCCAACGGTTAAATTGGCAGAAATGAGTTGGGGCTTTAGCCAAAAAATATTATAGATATTTAAAAGCGATTTCCCTGTTGGCGAATGTATCTGCACCTCAAAACTGAAAAAAATCATCTTGATCTGATACCCCTTACATTCGTGCTAAAAGTACCGGCGAACCATTGGCATTCACCTGGTACAATACATAGTTGCTCCCGTTGTCATTCATTGTCTTTACCATGTGTTTTTTACCGTTCTGGGTCACACTAACTTTCTTCCATTCGGTAGGCACATACGTTTTCATCGTGAATGGTATATTATAAAAACCTTTATTTAAGGGATGGCTTACGCTTACCGCTATGTGCCCATTTTTTAAATTCGATTGTACTTTCGCGCTTTGCCTTTCGCGCATGTATTTGGTAACATCGGCAAAGGTGGCCACCCAAAGCTTATCCTGGTGGTTTTTGATGTAGGTAAAATATTCATTCAATTCGGTAGCTGGCAGGGCTTCCCAGCCTATGCCTTCCACACCATGGTGAGTAAGCACCAGCCAGGTATCGTGGCGGTTCATGGTAGTATCAACCCAGGCTTTCATTAGGGACAGCGGTGTTTTGGTGGTTGCCCCGCGCTGGTACTGTACATACTCTTTATCGGTGTTGCCCGGCGTATCCTTACTGCCTCGGCTAATCTCTTTAAGCCATGGTTCGGGCATACGGTTACGCAGGGCAGGGTAAACCTTGCTTAAGTATTCTACTACACGGTCATTCTCTGTACCAAACGGGCCCTCGGCGCTAAAGGTATAACGCACACCTAAATGATTTAAAATATCCAGCCGGCTTTTCTCCATTTCATACATGATGTTTGGTTCATCAAGCGCGGCCAGGCGGGGATGGGTTATCATATGGCTGGCAAACTCATGACCCTGGACGGCGTACTTTTTGATCTCGGTCCATGTAGTACCGTGCGCATCGTTATACTCAGTATTATGCGCTATGCCCGGCTTAAAATCGCCGTGGCGTACTTTGCTGTAAAGTTCATCTATCACTTTATAGGCGGCTTCGGGTTTGTTATCATCTATTAACGATCCGGCTTTGTAGTGATAATCAAGTGCGCCCACCAGTCCTAAATAACCGGCTGCCGAAGCCCGCTCATAAAAATTGCTTTTATTGGTGGGGATAGTGGCTGTTTCGGTTATGATCTTTTTTACCGGCCGGCCAATAAATTTACCATGATACTGCGAACCCGGGATCTGGCCGGTGATGATGAAAAAAGTGCCTTTTATATGAAGTTTATTCATAATAGGCAGGGCTATTTTAAACTGGTTGATAGAGCCGTCATCCCAGGTAATGGAAACCGCGCCATGGCGATCATGTTGCCAACGGGTGATCTCCGTTTTGCCGGGCTGGGCGCTTAAATAGCTTGTAAATGGCAGTATAACCAAGAAAGTAAGCAGCAATTTTTTCATAACAACAGGTTTATGAAGCTAATATAATTACATCTGCAAGGCTTTTGGCCTTGTAACGAAATAGTTATGGCAATAGGTTGGTTTGATATCTTATTTAAACTAATTCTAAATAAAAGTTGCGAATTAGAAATGTCTTATTATTTTTGCCCCTTAATTAGACTTAGTATAAATAGCATGGCAAATAACCTCTACAATTACATTAAAAAATTTACACTCTTAATTCTATTTATATTTATAAATATCCTGGTTTTAAAAGCCGACGATGAAGGCAATAACGGTAAAATAACCGGTTTTGTTAAAACCAGCGATGGCAAGGCTGCCTCATATGTTGTTGTTGCGATAAAAGGCCTGAATAAAAGTACAACAACCGTTGATGACGGATCATTTACCATTGTTAATGTTAAACCAGGTACCTATACGTTGGTTACCAGTTATGTTGGTACCAAAAGTGAAGAACAAACTGTTACTGTTAATGCAAATCAAACTACCCGTGTTAATTTCACACTGCGCGAAAGTGCCGCACAGCTTAATGAAGTAGTGATATCATCTACAAAAACCATTAACCGCAAAAAACTGAGCGTGGGCAAAATGAATGTTGCACCTATGGATCTGCCTCAAAGCGTTACTGTAATTGGCCGCGATGTATTGGATCAGCAGCAATCTTTACGTTTAAGCGATGTGATCAGGAATGTTAATGGTGTTTACCTGTACAGCGCCCGCGGTAATACCCAGGAAACGTTTGCTTCCAGGGGATATAGTTTTTCGAGCACCAACATGTTCAAAAACGGCTTCAGGGTAAACTCCGGAGTGGTACCCGAGATCAGTTCTTTGGAGCGGGTTGAGATTTTAAAAGGCAGCGCGGCTTTATTATACGGTAATGTTGCACCCGGTGGTATCCTGAATATGGTTACCAAAAAGCCATTATTTGAGCAAGGCGGCAAAGTATCCATGACCTATGGCAGCTATGATTTGTACCGCCCATCGTTTGATGTTTACGGCCCTATATCTTCCAAATTAGCTTACCGCTTAAACGGCACTTATGAAAAAGCAAACAGTTTCCGCGATAATGTAAAATCCGAAAGGGAGTACATCAACCCTTCGTTCCTGTATAAAGTAAGCGATAAAACAACCATTATTGTTGAAGGTGATTACCTGAACTATGATTTTACCCCCGATTTTGGTACCGGGCAAATCAATAATGTAATTGCCAATATACCGCGTAACCGATACCTGGGCGCATCATGGTCAACCGGTAATACCAAACAAAGTACGGCTACCGCTACCATTAATCACCAGATAAATAGTTTATGGCAAATAAGCGGAGGGATCTCTTACCAGCACTTTAACAGGCAATACCAAACAACCGAGCGCGTGCTGCCAGATGCAAGCGGCGACTGGGGCCGTACCCTGAACCGGGCAAAAACACTGGAAGATTATTACACCGGGCAGCTTAATGTTACCGGCCAGTTCAATACAGGTTCCATTAAACACAATATTTTAGTAGGTGTTGATGCGGATAGGTACAACAATACTGCTTATACTTATGTGGCTAACATTGATAAAGTGTCGAGTTATTGGGATCAGGGTACTGCTATAAAACCTGTGGTTTACGATTCAATTAATATTTTTAATGTAGATAAATATAATTTGCGTACAGACAAACCTGTGATGAATCCCTTGTATAGAATATTAACAAAAACTAATCGTTTCGGTGCTTATTTTAATGACCTGATCAGTATTTCTGATAAAGTTAAAGTGCTTGCAGGTATTCGCTGGTCATACCAATACATAGCGCCAACAGTAGTAGCCAACTATTACAATACGACTCCGCCATTGGCTACGCCTGCAAAGAGCAAAACCGACAAAGCATTTTCTCCAAGAGTGGGTATAGTTTACAAGCCGTTAACCAATACTGCGTTGTTTGCCAGCTACTCCAACTCTTTTATAACCAATACTGGTTCAGATGTTAATGGTAACCCACTTGATCCATCAATAGTTGACCAATATGAGGCTGGTATAAAAAACGATTTCCTGAATGGTAACCTATCAGTGAACTTCACAGCATATCGTATCATCAATAATAACCTTGCCCAAACTGCACCTTTTTTGGCAGATGGAAGTGCAAATATCAATGGTAATATTAAACAATTAATAGGGCAAACAAAAAGCGATGGTGTGGAGCTTGATATAGCAGGGCATCCTGTAAAAGGGCTTGATCTGTTAGCCGGTTATAGTTATACTAATGCAAGGTATAGCAAAACCCCTCAATCATTTGCGAGTAACATAGCAGGGCAGCCCTTATTGAATGTGCCAAAGCATACAGCAAATGCCAGTGCTTTCTATAATTTTTATGATGGTAGCCTTAAAGGTTTCAAAGTGGGTGCATCGGTATATTACCTGGGCGACCGTATTGCCGGTAATGCTAATACAGTTGGACAAACACAAACTATATCAAGACTGGTTAACGTACCGGGCTTTACCACGGTTGATGCATCGGTAGGGTATACCTATAAAAAGATTTCTATTATTGGTAAGATCTCCAATATCGGTAACATATTAAATTATAACGTCCACGAAAATTACAGTATCAACCCAATACCACCAAGGCAGTTTTTAACTACCCTGGCTTATAGTTTTTAAGGCATAAAGCTGTATAAGAACCATGCATAGTAACGATGGGTTTCAAACCCATCGTTATGGTTAAGATATAAAAGAGAATACACCGGGATGCGCTTTGGCGCACCCGGTTTTTATAATTAAAAATGATGAAAGTATTTTTCCGCACCATTCACCTTTACCTGAGCCTTGCGGCGGGTATTGTCATTTTTTGTTCGTGTGTTACGGGCACTGTGCTGGTGTTTGAAAAAGAGATTGAGCATAGCCTGCACCCTAAACGTTACTATGTAGAGCCGCAGCAAACGCGGATGCCATTGGCACAGCTGATAAAAGCCGCGCTGAAACAAGCGCCCAAAGCAAAATTTGCTTCGGCCATGGTTTATAGCGATGCCGGTAGAACCGTGGAGATTGGTGTGATGGTGCCCGAGAAAAAAGACAAAAAAGAAAAATCGGCCCAAACCGGGAAAAGTAAACCTGCAGCAGCTGCGCAGGGTAAAACCGATAAAGGCGCCAAGGAAGGCGGAAAGCCAAATTTAACCGTTTTTGTAAATCCATATACCGGCCAGGTAACGGGCGAGTATAACCGCAGGCAATCGTTCTTGTTTTCAGTGGAGATGTTTCACCGGTTTTTGTTAGCCGGGAAGGATAGCGTGGGCGATTGGATAGTTGGGATCTCAACCCTGCTTTTCCTGTTCATACTGATAACAGGAGTAATACTCTGGTGGCCAAAAACAAAAAACATTATGCGGCAGCGGCTAAAAATAAAGTGGGATGGCAGCACCAAACGGCTGGTGCATGATCTGCACATAGTTACCGGCTTTTATACCTCGGTTTTTTTGATAGTAATTGTTTTAACCGGGTTAGTTATGTCGTTTGAATGGGCCAACCAGGCATTGTTTGCCATAACAGGTTCAAAACTTGTAAAAGGGCAGCCAAAATCGCCGCAATCAAAATACCAGACGGGTTCTGAGATTTTAACTGTTGATGCCGCATTGCAAAATGTAGCAGCTAAAACCAAGGTTGCCGAATACTATACTGTGCGTGTTCCGGGAGATTCAACCGGGACCTATAGCATCAATATTTTACCCAAAGGTGCATTGGAAAACACGGCCGATACTTATTATGTAGATCAGTACAGCGGCAGTTTGGCCGGTGCGCAAATGTTTGCTGCTAAAAGCTTAGGTCAGCGTGTAAGAGCATTGGTGAAGCCCGTACACACCGGTTCGGTATACGGTTTACCTACCAAGGTTGTCAGTTTTGTAGTTTGTTTACTATCGCTCATATTCCCGGTAACCGGGGTAATGATGTGGCTTAACCGCACACGGAAAAAGAAAAAACCGGCAGGTAAGCTGCAATTGGTGTAAGTGTTTTATGGTTCTTGAAATAGTTGTTTGTGAGGACACCAACAACCTGATTAAAAGGTTTTCGGGTAAAGACGTTAAGAAAATAAGTAAATCATTTTGAGTCTCTGCGAGAAAAAACCGGAAGCGCGAAAAACCACTTAAACAAATTCAAAATGCGTTAATTTAGGTGGGTTATTAAGAAACTTAATTTTTTCTTCAATAAGATCGTATCCCCTCTGCATTTTTAACCAGAAATCTGCATTGCCTCCAAAAACCTTCTCAATTCGCAAAGCTATGTTGGGTGTAATAGAGCCTTTGCCATTGGCAATTTTGGATAGGGTTAACCGGGATACATCCAATAAATCAGCAGCCTTGCTAATACTTAATCCATTTGCTTCTATGACATCCTCCTTTAAAATTATACCCGGATGGATATTTGTGTTATATGCTCTTTCCATTTTTAATAAATTTAATGTGTATCTAAATAATCTAAATCAAAAGCGTGTCCATCTTCAAAGCGAAAAATAATTCTCCAATTTCCCGAAATATCGAGTGACCAAAAACCATTTAAATCACCTTTTAGTGGATGTGGCCGTAAATGTTTAAAAGTTTCTAAGTCTTGTGGTACTTTTTCTAAATATTCAATAATGTTTAAAATCTTGTTGATTTTATGTACATATTCGGATTGCAGTTTACTGGAATCTCCTTTTGTCCAAAACAATTTCAAACCTTTATGCTGTACAGATTTTATCATCCTCTAAACCGACAATTTGTATATTGTAAATATACAGTATGCGGTTCAGCAAAGCAAATAATTTTAGCTTGAGAAACACAACTATAGGCTTAACATGCTATTTACTTACTCCTTCCAGGATACTAAAAGGCGACATTGTTGGTATTACCCTGGTTAACTTAAGGCCGGCATTGTCAAACAATTGCCTGTATTCCTTTTCTGTTCGTTCGCAGCCAGGCAGGTATTGCAACATCTGTAAATCAAGTAGTTTTGCAGGCGATGGTTCATTTCCTTCGGGTACTACCATTTCTACTACCAGTACCTTGCCACCGTATGTCATTGCTTTACGGCAATTTTGGAGCAAAGTAATACATTGCTCATCATTCCAGTCGTGAATAATATGCTTCATAATATAGGCATCGCAGCCTTTCGGCACACTTTTAAAAAAATTACCCCCTAACAGCTCACACCTGTCTGATACGCCATGTGCCGTTAACAGCTTTGCCGCTTCAGCAACAATAGCCGGCATATCGTATAATACACCTTTTACCGTACCATATTTGGCAAGGATGGATGCCAGTAAAAAACCGTGTCCGCCGCCTACATCTGCCAATACCGAAATGGAAGAAAAATCATAGCCATTCACTACGGCAACACTTGAAAAAGCGCTATTGCTTGTCATGGCATCATTAAATACCCTGCCAGCTTTCTCATTGCTCCAAAAATAATCAAAGGCAGGTATGCCGTGCACTTTTTCAAAAGAAGGCTTCCCGGTTTTTACGCTATAGGGTAATTCGGCCCAGGTTTGAAACTGCCAGTCGGTAGTAATCATTTCTGCAAAAGCCCGTAAACTGCCCTGGGCATCGCTACGTAAAGGCTCGGCTAAAGGTGTAAGGGAAAATCGTTTTTCAGCATCTTCTGAAAATACGCCGGCGCCGGCACACGCCCGCATTACCCGGTAAAGAGAACGGGCATGAACACCTGTTTGCTGTGCTAATTCTTCCGGTGTTTTTGCTCCGTCTTTTAAAAGATCGGCAATGCGCAATTCTGCGCATACACTAATTGCACGTGATACAGCAAAGCCAAAAAGCAATTGCATTAATTGAACCGGAGGAGGGGGTTCTTGTATCATAAATAATTGTTTTATAATGGTATAGCAATTTACAATAAACTTTTGGTAATTAATGGGGGTTTAAAAATGATAATAAATGTTTCCCGGCTTTGTGAATTTTCTATCGCGGGATGCCTGTGGTGGGTTGGGCTTGCCGGGGATATTTATATGCAGAACTAAGCATATTTATTTTGTTGAGCCAACTCGCATTAAATACCCTGATTCTGATTTTAAACCCGATCCCAACGGAGATTTTGAATTTAGGCGCATAGCCCAAAACCCGCCAAAAATGTTGAAAACTTTTGGTGGTAAAAAGTGGTAATTTGTGGTAAAAGAGAACTACTTTTACCTATTAAATTAAGCCATAGTCTGATAATGCCGCATTTAACCGGAGAATTTGAATGTAAACTGGATGCCAAAGGGCGGATGATGATCCCTGCGGGCCTCAAAAAGCAGCTTCCTGAAGCTGACGGCGAGGGCCTTATGATCAATCGCGGCCTGGAGAAGTATCTTGTTATTTACACGAAATCCGAATGGGATAAAAGACTGGACGAATTAAGCAAACTTAACGAATACGACCGACAAAACCTGCGTTTTATACGCTATTTCACCGGTGGCGCCACGGCTTTAATGCCTGATGCAGCCGGCAGGGTGTTGTTGCCAAAAGGGCTGCTTGATTTTGCGGGTATTGGTAATGATGTGGTTTTAACTTGTGTATTAAACAAAATTGAGGTTTGGGATAAGGCTGCCCATACCGAAATGATAAATAATGAGCCTGATAATTTTGCCGAATTGGCGGAGGCGGTAATGGGTAGTAAAGCAAGGAGGATAGATGAGTGAGTACCATACACCGGTAATGCTGCAGGAGTGCATCGAAGGGCTTGACATTAAAAAGGATGGCACCTATGTGGATGTAACGTTTGGCGGCGGCGGGCATTCGCGCGAGATCATGAAGCATTTGGGGCCCGGAGGCACTTTGCTTGCTTTTGATCAGGATGCTGATGCGCAGCAAAATGCAATTGAAGATGAGCGATTTGTTTTTATAGATCAGAATTTTAGGTATTTAAAAAACTTTTGTCGTTTGCATGGCGCCATTCCGGTTAATGGGATCCTGGCTGATCTGGGTGTATCATCATACCAGTTTGACCAGGCCGAACGCGGTTTTTCTATCCGTTTTGATGCCGAGCTGGATATGCGCATGAACCAGTTAGGCGACCTAACGGCTAAGGATGTTGTAAATAATTATACCGGCGCCGAGCTGCATCGCATTTTTGGGATTTATGGCGAGATCCAAAATGCAAAATCGCTGGCCGAAACTATTGTTACCGCAAGGCTTAACGCCCCGATCGTAACCATAGCCGATTTGAAGAACGCGATAAGTGCACGCATCCCGAAGGGAAAAGAAAATAAATACCTGGCCCAGGTTTTCCAGGCCCTGCGTATTGAGGTTAACCAGGAGTTGGAAGCCTTGAAGGAATTTTTGGTACAAAGTGCAGAGGTATTGGCTGTTGGTGGCAGGCTGGTAGTAATGAGCTACCATTCGCTGGAAGACAGGCTGGTAAAGAATTTTATCGCCAAAGGCAAGTTCAGCGGCGAAGTAGAGAAAGATTTATACGGTAACAATAATAAACCGCTTGATGCTGTAAGCCGCGGGGCAATCACAGCATCGGCAGATGAGATAAGTAACAATAACAGGGCACGGAGCGCTAAATTAAGGATAGCTGTAAAAAGATGACCAATCGTTTGCGTACAGAAATTCCGGAAGAGGAAGAAGAAGCGGAAGAACTGGTTGTGGAGGAAAGAACCCGAAGGGAAATTCCTGACAACTTTTTTACGCAGTTTTTCACCAAACGCTTTATTAGTAGCGAGAAGGCTACTAATGCGTTGCCATTTGTGCTGTTCCTGGCTTTTTTGGGTATGGTATACATTGGCAACATGCACCTGGCCGAAAAAACTATCCGTGATATTGATGATCTTACAAAAGAAGTAAAGGAGCGGGGCTGGGATTTTAAAACCACCAAAGCCGAAATGGCTTTTAAAAGTACATTAACAGAAGTGGCCAAACGTGCCGATACCATAGGGATAAAGCAATCTGTTGAGCCGCCAAAAAAGATAATAGTGAAGGAGGATAAAGATGAAAATTAGAACCAATATACTACTGCGGGTATACATCGCTTTTGGGTTGGTGGTGTTTTTTTCATTTGCGGTTGTTGTACAACTTTGCCGGGTACAGTTTGTGCAAGGCGCAAAGTGGAAAGCTAAGGCTGTAAATATGTCGGCACAATTCAGGGATGTTGAGGCAGCGCGCGGAAATATTTTTTCTGAAGATGGCAGCCTGCTGGCTACATCGGTACCAGAGTACGAGCTGCATATGGACATGCTGGCCGGGGGGATAGCTGCTGATAGTGTTTTTAATGATAAAGTTGATGTACTGGCTGCAAACCTATCCAAAATGTATGGCGACAGAACAACCCGCGAATATTCAAGGGTGCTTCGCGATGCCCGCCGGGAAGGCTCGCGTTACCAGTTATTAAGACGCAGGGTAACTTACCAGGAATTAAAAAAGATTCGCGAGTTCCCGATATTTAAAAGCCGTAAAACCAAAAACTGCCTTATTGTTTTACAGCAGAATAAGCGTATCCTGCCCTTCCGTTCATTAGCGGCCCGTACCATTGGCTATAAAAACGAGAATGTTAAAAACCCGGTAGGTCTTGAAGGTGCTTATTCCTCATTTATCAATGGTGAAAACGGCAGGCGTTTAATGCAGCGTATTCCCGGTGGTACCTGGATGCCTGTAAATAATGATGAAGATGAGATAGCTGCTAAAGACGGAGCTGATATTATATCAACCATCAATGTAAACTTCCAGGAGATGGCTCAAGCTGCACTTTTGAAGCAACTGGATTCAAGCGCGGCCGATCATGGTTGCGTGGTGTTAATGGAAGTAGCAACCGGCGAGGTGCGTGCCATTGCCAACTTTACGCGGTCAAAAGATGGTTTGTACCAGGAAAAAATGAACTACGCTATCAGCAATGCTATTGATCCGGGTTCAACCTTCAAGCTGGCATCATATATGACCATGCTTGATCAGCATAAACTGGATACAAATACCATTGTAAATGCCGAAGGCGGGAGATACAAATTTGCCAAGGGCCCAACTATAACGGATACGGAGCATGATAACTATGAAATGAGTGTTAAACGTGCTTTTGAGGAATCATCAAACGTGGCGGCTGCAAAGCTGGTATATGGTAATTATAAAGATAACCCGTGGCAGTTTATCAATAAGCTGTATAGCTACCATTTAAATGAAAAGCTTGGATTGCAGATTCCCGGCGAAGGCAGGCCTGTAATAAAAAATCCATCAAACCGCAGCTGGAACAAATATTATACCCTTCCCGAAATGGCCTACGGTTACGAAATGAACATTACGCCCCTACAGATGCTCGCGTTCTACAATTCGGTGGCTAATAACGGCAAAATGATAGCCCCCATTTTTGTACGGGAAATCCGCAGGATGGGTAATACCATTGAACAGTTTAACGCCAGGGTTATTAATGAAAAAGTATGCTCGGATGTTACTTTGGGTAAAGTAAGGGGTATGCTCGAGGGGGTTGTGCTTAATGGTACCGGCAAAAATGTAATCAAAAACAAACTGTATAGCGTGGCCGGTAAAACAGGTACCGCGCAGGTAGCCGATGGTATAAAGGGTTATAAAATGAAAAGATACCAGGCATCCTTTTGCGGGTATTTCCCCGCCGATCATCCTAAATACTCTATGATAGTGGTAATTAATAACCCTACAAGAGGCGCTTACCTGGCTGCAAAAGTTGCCGGCCCGGTTTTTAGGCAGGTTGCCGATATGGTTTACGCCAACGATATGGAGATAAACCAGCCAACGCCCGTACGCTTTGTTGGCAATACATCATTGCCGAAAGTAAAACAGGGTAATTTAAAAGCATTAAAACATGTGTACAGTAAATTGGGTGTAAAACCACTTTACGCATCGGCAAATGCCGTAAATAATGGGGTTGATACCAGCAATGGTATTCCGTTTGAGGAAGTAAGATATAAGGAAGGTACTGTTCCAGGCGTTACAGGAATGGGCCTTAGCGATGCCTTGTATGTTTTGGGCAATGCAGGTTATAAAGTAACGGTACGCGGCAGCGGCATGGTAACCACGCAATCGGTTACGGGCGGCAGCTTAATACCAAAGGGATCACGCATAACAATTGAGCTTCAATGAAATATTTAAGTGATTTATTGGATGGATTAGCCTTTACAGAACTGCAGGGTAGTGCGGATGTGGAAATTACTTCGGTAACTTTTGATTCGCGGCAGGTAATTCCAGGATCGTTGTTTGTTGCCGTAAAAGGGACATTGGTTGACGGGCACGATTATATTCAGCAGGCTATTAAAAAAGGAGCTATCGCGGTTATATGTGAAGATCTGCCTGCCCATACTGCGGCTGAGGTTGATTTTTTAATGGTTGCCGATTCTGGCAAAGCCTTAAGCCTGGTTGCGGCCAATTTTTATGATAATCCATCGGGACAATTAAAACTGGTAGGTATTACCGGAACCAATGGTAAAACTACTATAGCTACACTATTGTATCAGTTGTTTCGCGATCTGGGTTATAAGTGCGGCTTATTATCAACCGTCGAAAACCAGATCAACGGCCAGGTGATCCCATCAACCCATACTACACCTGATCCTGTCGAGCTTAACCGCTTGCTTGAAGAGATGGTAGCACAGGGCTGCGATTATTGCTTTATGGAAGTGAGCTCACATGCGGTTGCACAGCATAGAACAGCTAACCTGCAATTTTCGGGTGGTGTGTTCACCAACCTTACACATGATCACCTGGATTATCATAAAACCTTTGATAGCTACCTGAAAGCTAAAAAAACATTTTTTGACGGTTTGCCAAAAAGCGCATTCGCCCTTACCAACAGCGATGATAAGAACGGCAATGTAATGCTGCAAAATACGCCGGCTCACAAAAAAGCCTATGGCTTAAAAAGCATGGCCGATTACAAGGCCCGTATGCTTGAAAATCAGTTTGGCGGTCTGTTGCTACAGATAGATAATGAAGAAGTATGGTTTAAAATGGTAGGTACATTTAATGCGTACAACCTGCTGGCCGTTTATGCAACCGCCATGCTGTTGGAGCAGGATAAAGCCAAAGTACTCACCAGCCTGAGCAAATTAACAGGTGCCGAAGGTCGCTTTGAATATATAGTTGCGCCAAATAAGGTAATAGGCATAGTTGACTATGCCCATACGCCCGATGCTGTGCAAAATGTATTGAGCACGATACACGATATCCGCAAGGGTAACGAAAAGGTGATAACCGTAATAGGCTGCGGCGGCGACAGGGATAAAACCAAACGCCCCATCATGGCACGTGTAGCCAGCGAATGGAGCGACAAGGTGATCCTTACTTCAGATAATCCGCGGTCGGAAGATCCGGCTCAGATCATCAAAGATATGATTGAAGGTGTCGACCCTGCTTTTAAAAGGCATACCGTGAGTATTGTTGACAGGAGGGAGGCCATTAAAACTGCCTGCATGCTAGCTCAACCGGGCGATATCATTTTAGTAGCGGGCAAAGGCCACGAAAAATACCAGGATATAAACGGAGTGAAAAATCACTTTGATGATATGGAGGAGTTAGAGGAACAATTTAAGCTGTTAGTCTGAATCAGAATTTACAGAATTAAAGAATTAGCAAGATCCAGGAAATCACTTTAATCGGTGAAATCAATATAAAAAATCGGCGTAATCAAAAAAGAGCATGTTATATTATTTGTTTACTTACTTAAATAAAAACTACAGCATTCCTGGATTCGGGGTATTTCAGTATATCACGTTCCGTACGGCTTTGGCTGTTATAACATCGCTGCTGGTTACCACAGTTTACGGTCGCCGGTTAATTGATTACCTGCGTTTCAAACAGGTTGGCGAAACAGTAAGGAATCTTGGCCTGGAAGGCCAGATGCAAAAATCGGGTACACCCACAATGGGTGGGCTTATTATTTTGCTGGGTATTTTGGTGCCCACATTATTATTTGCCAAGTTGGGTAATGTATATGTTATACTGATGATCATCACTACAGTTTGGCTTGGCGCTATCGGCTTCCTGGATGATTATATAAAGGTTTTCAAAAAAAACAAAGAAGGTTTAGCCGGAAAGTTCAAGATCATTGGTCAGGTAGGGCTATCACTTATTGTCGGATGGACGATGTATTTTAATGCAAGCATTGTGATACGACAGGAAGTTAAGCTGCCAGTGAAAGCTGATGTTCCGGTTGATTTTCATTTGAAGCGTAATGTACCTGTTTATACCCAGGATGTACGGTCGACCAAAACAACTATGCCTTTTTACAAAAACAACGAGTTTGATTATGCCAAGGTGCTTAAGTTTATAGGTAGCGACTATGAGCAATACGCACTGGTAGTATTCCTGTTTTTTGTGATCATCATTATCACCTTTATCTCCAACGGGGCAAATATAACCGATGGTATTGACGGCCTGGCGACGGGAACGTCGGCCATCATCGGGATTACGCTGGCTATACTTGCCTATGTATCCGGTAACGTGGAGATAGCCGATTATCTTAACATCATGTTCATCCCCAACTCGGGCGAGCTTGTGATTTTTGCAGGGGCATTTGTAGGGGCCTGCGTTGGGTTTTTATGGTATAACTCGTACCCGGCGCAAGTGTTTATGGGGGACACAGGTAGCCTCGCGATAGGTGGTATCATTGCAGTTTTCGCTATCGTGATCCGAAAGGAATTATTGCTGCCGGTATTATGTGGCGTGTTTTTGGTCGAGAATATATCGGTTATTATGCAGGTAGGCTGGTTTAAGTATACCAAAAAGAAATTTGGAGAAGGACGCCGGGTGTTTTTAATGGCGCCGTTGCACCACCATTACCAAAAGAAGGGCTTCCATGAAGCCAAAATCGTTACCCGGTTTTGGATCATCGGGATATTGCTGGCGATAATAACGATTATAACGTTGAAATTGAGATAAAGCCCCCCAACCCCCTAAAGGGGGAGCAAAAAGTAAAGTTGATATTAGAATAAAAAAATAAAAAATGAACCAGAACAACAACATACCCAATCAAAAGCACCCCCTTCAGGGGGCGGGGGGGGCTGTGCGCCTTGTTGTTCTTGGCGCCGGCGAAAGTGGTGTGGGGGCGGCATACCTGGCCAAACAGCAGGGGTATGATGTGTTTGTGTCTGATTTTGGAGCTATTGCAGATAAGTACAAAAAACAACTGGAAGACTGGAAAATCAGCTTCGAGGAGAAACAACATACGGAGGAATTGATCCTGACAGCGGTTGAAGTGATTAAAAGCCCCGGGATCCCGGATAAAGCTCCGATTATTAAAAAGTTGAAAGAGAAAGGGATTCCAGTAGTGTCGGAGATAGAATTTGCAGGCAGGTATTGCAACGCGAAGATCATCGGTATTACAGGATCTAACGGTAAAACTACCACCAGCAGCTTAACATACCACATTTTAAAAGATGCGGGTTTAAATGTTGGTCTGGCGGGTAACATAGGTAAAAGCTTTGCTTACCAGGTGGCTACCGAAAAGTTTGATATATATGTGCTTGAGCTGAGCAGCTTTATGCTTGATGATATGTTTGAGTTTAAGGTAGATATAGCGGTTTTGCTCAATATCACACCCGATCATTTAGACAGGTATGATTATAAGCTGGAAAATTACGCAGCATCCAAATTCAGGGTAACGCAAAATCAAACAGCTGCCGATTATTTTATTTACTGTGCCGACGACCCGGAAACCATAAAAGGGATGGCCGGGAGGAAGTTTGAGGCACAGCTATTACCCTTTTCCATTGAAAAAAAGATTGAAACGGGAGCATATCTCGAAAACGACAATATTGTCATAAACACAAATCAAGAACATTTTACAATGTCAATTAAAGAACTGGCCCTGCAGGGTAAGCACAACATTTACAACTCCATGGCATCGGGTATTGTAGCCAGGGTGCTGGAGTTGCGCAACGAAACGATGAGGGAGAGCATGGGCAACTTTAAGGCCATTGAACACAGGCTTGAGTTTGTTGCCAATATCTCTGGTATCCGCTTCATTAACGATTCAAAGGCTACCAACGTTAACTCAACCTGGTACGCTTTAGAAAGCATGAGTAGCGATGTAGTACTGATATTAGGCGGCGTTGATAAGGGTAACGACTACGGTATGCTTAAAGACCTGGTTAAGCACAAAGTAAAATCGATAGTGTGTTTAGGTAAAGATAACAAGCGCATCCACGATGCATTTGAGGATGATGTACATGTGATAGTAAATACGTTTTCGGCCCAGGAAGCCGCCCAGGTAGCATACCATCTGGCTTCCAAAGGCGATACTGTACTGTTATCACCGGCATGCGCAAGTTTCGATCTGTTTAAAAATTATGAAGACAGGGGAAACCAGTTTAAAGCAGCGGTGCGGGAATTATAGGGAATTTGAAAATTTGAGTATTTGAAGATTTGAAAATGGATCGGTGGGATTAAATTAAATCGGTGGAATCATAAAAAAATGCATAGGATATTAGAAAACACAAAAGGCGACCGGTGGATATGGCTGATAGTTATATTGCTTTCTGTTATATCCTTGTTGGCGGTATATAGTTCAACCGGCACGCTGGCTTATAAGCGGGGTGTAGGGGTCGAGTCGATATTAATGAAGCACCTGGCTATGGTGGTAGGGGGTATTATGCTGATGTATATCTCGCATAAGCTGGATTACCGCTACTACGCTGGTCTGTCGAAAATTATGATGATTGTTACTATCCCGTTGCTGCTGTATACGCTGGTATTTGGCAGCCATATTAACAATGCAAGCCGCTGGATCAATATCCCGGTAATAGGCCTAAGCTTCCAGACATCCGATTTAGCCAAATTGGCTTTGATTACGTACCTGGCTCGTACCCTATCGCGTAAGCAGGAAAATATCAAGGATGTAAAGGAATCGTTTTTGCCGATAATGGGTTCGGTTTGCCTGGTATTTATACTGATAGCGCTGGCTAACTTATCAACCGCGCTGATGTTGTTTGGCGTAAGCATTTTGCTGTTGATTATCGGCCGTATCAGCATAAAGCAGATAGCCATTGTATGCGGGGCAGGGTTTATATTATTATTAGGAGTTATTTTTTTAGGACCCAGAAGGCATACTTATGTTTCGCGGGTTAGTACTTTTCTACATCCCGATTCAACCAAGACGGATAAATCATTCCAGGCCGACCATGCCAAAATAGCCATTGCCAGCGGCGGTATTTTTGGTAAGGGGCCGGGTAACAGTACTGAAAGGAATTACCTGCCCGAGTCATACTCGGATGAGATCTATGCCATCATAGTAGAAGAGTATGGTTTAGTTGGTGGTTTTACCCTGGTAGGTATATACCTGTTTTTACTATACAGGTGCATTAAGATAGTAACAAAAGCGCCAAAGGCATTTGGGGCTTTACTGGCTTGTGGGTTAAGCTTTAGTTTAGCCATTCAGGCATTCGCAAATATGGCTGTAGCCGTAGGTCTTGGTCCGGTAACCGGTGTGCCGCTGCCATTTGTGAGTATGGGTGGTACCTCTATACTGTTCACAAGCGTGGCGTTTGGGATCATACTATCGGTAAGCCGTGATATTGAAGAGCCGAAGAAGGTAGTAGTAGGAGAGATAAGGACGGCTTAGGTGGTGAGTGGTGAGTGGTGAGTGGTGAGTGGTGAGTGGTGAGTGGTGAGTGGTGAGTGGTGAGTGGTGAGTAAGAAAATGGCGGGTCAATTTAGGATTTAGAGATTAGAGTTTAGCGTTTAAAAACATGGCAAAGAAAATTATCATCAGTGGTGGCGGAACAGGAGGACATATCTTCCCGGCTATTGCTATTGCCAATGCTTTAAAAAAGATAGACCCGGCTACCGAGATTTTGTTTGTGGGGGCTTTGGGTCGTATGGAAATGGAGAAGGTTCCGGCAGCCGGGTATAAGATCATTGGGTTGGATATCCGGGGCATTCAGCGCGATTCTATCTGGAAAAACGTAATGTTCCCGGTTAAACTGGTAAACAGTGTACGCAAGGCCCTGCAGATCATTAAAGATTTTAAACCCGATGCTGCTGTGGGTGTTGGGGGCTATGCTTCCGGTCCGCTGTTGTATGCCGCATCAATGAAAAAAATACCGTACCTGATACAGGAGCAAAACTCCTATGCAGGTATTACTAATAAATGGCTGGGTAAAGGCGCCAAAAAAATATGCGTTGCTTTTGATAATATGGAGCAGTTTTTTCCTGCTGGTAAAATCATCAAAACAGGCAACCCTATCCGCAAGGATGCGGTGAACATTGCCCGCAAGCACATGCAGGCGCTTGAGTTGTTTAAGTTATCAACGTTTAAAAAAACCATACTGATAACCGGGGGCAGCCTGGGTGCGCGTACTTTGAATAATAGTATCATGGCTGGTTTGGATAAGCTGATAGCTGCAGATGTGCAGATTATCTGGCAAACCGGTAAGTTTTATTATAAAACGATCATCGAAAAACTGGGTGATAGTTATCATCCGGATGTTAAAATAACGGAATTTTTAAGCCGTATGGACCTGGCTTATGCCGCTGCCGATATCATTATATCAAGGGCGGGGGCTGGTACAATTGCCGAGTTATGTATGGTTAAAAAGCCCGTGATCCTGGTGCCTTCGCCAAATGTGGCCGAAGATCACCAGACTAAAAATGCTTTGGCACTGGTACAAGAAGATGCGGCCATTTTTGTAGCCGACAGAGATGCCGAAGCCAAACTGGTTGACAGGGCCCTTGAATTGCTGAATGATAAACAATTGCAAAAGAAACTAAGCACCAACATAGGTAAAATGGCCATGCCGGATGCCGATGAGGTGATAGCTAAAGAGCTTATACAATTAACAAATAACAATTAAAATTATGGTTCTCTTCTCCCAAAAGAGGAGGACCTTTTTTAAAAACATTAACATGGAACTACGCGACATACAAAGGGTTTACCTGGTGGGTATCGGCGGCATCGGAATGAGCGGCCTGGCCCGCTATTTCCATCATTTAGGCTGTATTGTTTGCGGTTATGATAAAACGGCGACGGATTTAACCAACGATCTGCATAACGAAGGTATCCAGGTTGTGTTTGATGACAAGGCCGAATGGATCCCGATGAGTTTCCAGCAGCCTTGTAATGATACACTTATAATTTACACACCGGCTATCCCCAAGGATTCGGTCATACTGAACTATTTTAAAAATAAAGGATTCGAGCTGTTTAAGCGCTCACAGGTTTTGGGATTAATAAGTAAAAGTTCCTTTACTATTGCAGTTGCGGGTACACATGGCAAAACCACCACTTCAACCATGGTGGCACATTTGCTTAAAGCTTCGGGTAATGATTGCTCAGCGTTTTTGGGCGGCATCTCATCCAACTACCAAAGCAACGTGTTGTATGGTAAAAATAATGTAATGGTGGTTGAGGCAGATGAGTACGACCGCTCGTTTTTAACGCTGTTCCCGGATGTTGCCATTATCACATCGATGGATGCCGATCATTTGGATATTTATGGCGATCACGCGCACTTAACAGATTCATTTAAACTGTTTGCTTCGCAGATAAAGGTGGGTGGTACATTGGTGCACAAAAAAGGTTTGCCTTTAGATACCGGCTACACTTATGCTATTGATGATGTAACCGCCGATGCCCATGCAGCAAATATCCGCATAGAAGGCGGCGATTTTTATTTTGATTTTGTAAACGCCGATTTAAGCATTCCCGGTATTAAAATGGGTATTGCAGGTACGCATAATATCGAGAACGCTGTAGCTGCAATTGAGGCTGTTTTAAGGCTTGATATTCCGGCCGGTTCCATAAAAAGCGCGCTGGCATCTTTCAGGGGGGTTAAGCGCAGGTTTGAGTATATTGTGAAAACACCGGAACATATTTATATTGACGATTATGCCCATCATCCCGAAGAATTACGGGCCTGCATATCATCAGTAAAAAAATTATATCCCAATAAAAAGCTGACTGCTATTTTTCAACCACACCTGTATACCCGCACCCGCGATTTTGCCGATGGCTTTGCCGAAGTGCTGGATATGGTTGATGAGCTTATATTGCTGGATATATACCCGGCCCGGGAGTTGCCTATTGAAGGGGTAACATCTGATATGCTGTTGAACAAAATGCAGCTGGCAAATAAGCGCAAGCTAAGCAAGCAGGAAGCATTGGATGCTGTAGAAAATGAAAAACCCGAACTGCTGTTAACAGTAGGCGCAGGGGATATTGATACGTTGGTTCACCCTTTAAATGAGATACTTCAACATGGATAGAAAACTCATCTGGAAGCGCCTTTTAACAGGATCTGCCTGGGTAATATGCCTGGGGGGGCTTGTGGTGCTTATGAGTTTTATTGAAGCCAAAAAAGCTTCGGTAGTATGCACTGCTGTAAAGGTAAATATTCCGGGTAGCCAGTATTTTATAGATAAGCAGGAAGTTGACCAGATTTTGCAAACAAGCAGCCATACACTAATAGGCCGAAAGCTGGAGAACATAAATATTCAGGAACTGGAAAATAAATTAAGGGCAAATCCATTTATCGAGTTTGCCAAAGTTTATACCGAGATGGATGGTATATTAAGAGTTGAGGTAAGCCAGCGCCAACCCATATTGCGGGTGATGAACCACTATGATATGGACTTCTATATAGATCAGCATGGTTTAAAAATTCCGCTTTCATCAAACTTTACTGCAAGGGTACTGGTAGCTAATGGATATATTGAGGAGTTGTTTACCAACCATGTCGACTCGTTACATACACACCTGGCAAAGGATCTGTATAAAACAGCCGATTTTATTCGCAAGGATTCGTTATGGGATGCACAGATAGCACAGATCTATGTAAATTCCGATCGCGAGATTGAGTTGATCCCACGGGTGGGCAGCCAAAGGATCCTGATAGGTAATGCCGATTCATTAAATGTAAAGCTCAAAAACCTGGTGGCATTTTACAAGCAGGTGCTGCCACAGGTAGGGTGGGACAAATACAGCAAAATAAATATTAAGTATACCAACCAGGTAATTGGTATAAAAAACGAAATGACAAAAGCAGATTCGGCAAAAGCAAAAGCGCTTAAGCTGGATTCGCTAAGAATGAAAAAAGAGACTTCTCAAATTAAATTGTAACATGGACAAAAGCTCAACACAAGAAAAAAGTTCACCAATTGTAGTAGGATTGGATATCGGGACTACTAAAATATGCGTCATCGTTGGTCGCAGGAGCAAGAACGGAAAGATTGAGGTATTAGGAATTGGTAAAGCTGAATCTGCGGGCGTAACCCGCGGAATGGTATCAAACATAGACAAGACTGTACAGGGTATTACCCAGGCGGTTGAAATTGCAGGCGCGCAATCAAATGTTGATATAAAGGTAGTGTTTGTGGGTATAGCAGGTCAGCACATTAAAAGCTTGCAGCACCGTGGTTTAATAACCCGCCGTGATCTGCAATCAGAGATCAGCCGCAAGGATATTGATAAACTGATAGAGGATATGTACAACCTGGTAATGCCTCCGGGCGAAGACATTATCCATGTATTGCCACAGGAATTTACCGTGGATAATGAGCCGGGCATTAAAGATCCTATTGGTATGGCAGGTGTTAGGCTTGAGGCCAACTTCCATATTATATCGGGCCAGGTTACGGCCATTAAAAATATTGTTAAATGTGTTAACAAGGCCAACCTGGATAGCCAGGACCTGATACTGGAGCCACTGGCATCTTCTGAATCTGTGTTGAGCGAAGAGGAAAAAGAAGCAGGTGTGGTATTGGTTGATATTGGTGGCGGTACTACAGATGTGGCTATTTTTCATGAAGGCATTATCCGCCATACCGCGGTGATTCCTTTTGGTGGTAACAGCGTTACCGAGGATATACGCGAAGGCTGTTCGGTAATGCGCAATATTGCCGAGCAATTGAAAGTAAGGTTCGGATCTGCGTTAGCCGACGAGAATAAAGAGAACGAAATAGTTTGTGTACCTGGTTTACGCGGCCGCGAACCAAAGGAGATCAGCGTTAAAAACCTGGCCTACGTTATCCAGGCCCGTATGGAAGAGATTGTTGAGCATGTGTATTACGAGATTAAATCATCTGGCTACGAGAAAAAATTGATTGCCGGCATTGTAATAACAGGGGGTGGCGCACAGCTGAAACACTTACGCCAGCTGGTGGAGTTTGTTACCGGTTTGGATTGCCGTGTTGGATACCCAACCGAGCACCTGGCCAAAAATGAAGTGTTGCCTAAAAACATATACGAGGAGCTGCAAAGCCCAACATTTGCAACAGGTATAGGCCTGCTGATAAAAGGAATACAGAAAACAGAGTATATGAATGTGGATATTCCTGCAGAAAAAGCGCTGAAGCCTAAGTTTGAAACTAAAGGAAAAGAAGGCGGCTTGTTTGACAGGTTATTGAAAAAAAGTATCACATTTATTAAAGATGATATAAACGACGAGGACTTTTTGAAATAATTATACACAATAGTTAAGTTTTTCCACATTTAGACATTTGTGGAAAACTCTTGTTGAAAAAGTCCTATTATTACGATGGTAAAATCTAAATATTGGTTGAATCACATATAGCTGAAAACGAAGATTATGCAGTTTGAGATGTTAAAAGAAAAATCGTCAATCATCAAGGTAATTGGTGTTGGCGGTGGCGGTGGTAACGCGGTGAACCATATGTACCGGCAGGGAATTACCGGTGTTGACTTTATTATTTGCAACACCGATGCCCAGGCATTGGAGCTTAGCCCAATACCAAACAAGGTGCAATTAGGTGCCAGCCTTACAGAAGGAATGGGAGCCGGTTCGATACCCGAAGTTGGAAAAAATTCAGCTATTGAAAATATCGACGATATTAAGCAGATGTTGGGTGTTAATACCAAAATGCTGTTCATTACGGCTGGTATGGGTGGTGGTACCGGTACCGGTGCAAGCCCTATTATAGCTAAAGCGGCCCGCGAAATGGATATATTAACCGTCGGTATTATAACCACACCATTCTCTTTTGAAGGTAAACGCCGTAAAATGCAGGCCGATGCCGGGATGGAAGAGTTAAGGAAATATGTTGATTCGTTCCTGGTGATATCAAACGACAGGCTGCGCCAGATATTTGGTAACCTAACCATGAGCTCGGCTTTTGGCCAGGCCGACGACATATTAACCACAGCCGCTAAAGGTATTGCCGAGATTATAACCTTACCAGGCTATATCAACGTTGACTTTAAGGATGTGCGCACCGTAATGAAAGACAGCGGTGTGTGTATAATGGGCAGCTGCACAGCAGAAGGTGAAGGCCGCGCGCTGAAAGCGGTTGAAGGCGCTTTATCATCCCCTTTATTGAAAGATAATGAGATTGAAGGCGCACGTTATATCCTGCTTAATATCAGCTCGGGTCTTAAAGAGGTTACCATGGATGAGGTAAGCATCATTACCGATTATATACAGGAAGAAGCTGGTTTGGCTGCCGACCTGATATGGGGTAATTGCGTTGACGAAAACCTGGAAGATAAACTATCGGTAACCATTATAGCAACCGGTTTCCAAACTAAGGATGAGCGTGAAAAAGAACACAGCAACAAAAAGATAGTATCGATGCTGGTTCCGGAGAATGCGCCTTTGGTAAAACCTGTTAATGAGTTTATAAATCCGGTTAAAGCCAATGCTACTGCCGAGCCTTATATTAAACATCATAAAGAAGAGCCAAAGCAAACCGGTTTGTTTGACATATTTGCCCGCCCGGAAGAAAAACAGGAATCTGTAGTGAAGTATAATCTTGCCGAAGATGGTCACGAGGATGAAGAAAGCGAAGCGGATACGGCTGGTTTTACCTTCAAAATGGCCGAGCCTGAATCATATGCACCGGTAAAGGAAGAACGCAAACCAGAGCCTGTACCAGAGCCGGAGCCGACCCATGCCGCCGGCGCTGATGATCATAAAACAAATGAATCTATAGAGGAGCAGCTGAAAAAATCGCGCGAGCGGATTATGCGCTTAAAAGACCTGAGCATGAAACTGCGTACAGGCAACATCCAGGAGCTGGAAAATGTACCTGCTTATAAGCGCAAAGAAATAGCCCTGCAGGATACCCCGCAGTCTGACGAAAGCCAGATCTCCAGGTTTAGCCTGATGCCCGATAACGAAGGTAACACCGAGATCCGCAAGAACAACTCGTTTTTACACGATAACGCGGATTAGTATCAAGTAGTTAGTATCACGTATCAAGACAGATATGAAAGCCGTTATAAAGGTATAAACACACTTTATAGCGGCTTTTTTAGTTTTAACAATATCACCCATCCGGCAATGCAAAAATCTTGATACTTGATACTAACTACGTGATACTCCCGTAAAGGTTATAACCTATTCTAAAAAGTTATAGCTATTGGATTGAGCCGTATTTACGGCTATATTTGCAATTATTCACTAATTAAAGGTAAATTATTTTGGATTTATTTGATAAAATAACAAAAAGCTTAGGTGGGCCCCTGGGGCAGCACCAAAAATGGTCACATGGTTATTTTTCATTTCCTAAACTGGAAGGGGAAATTGGGCCGCACATGCAGTTCAATGGCAAGGAACATTTGGTTTGGAGCCTTAATAATTACCTGGGTTTAGCCAATCATCCCGAAGTAAGGGAAGCTGATGCTAAAGCCGCTGCCGACTATGGTATGGCCTACCCTATGGGTGCGCGTATGATGTCGGGTAACTCCATTCACCACGAAGAGTTGGAAAATAACCTGGCCGAATTTGTGGGTAAGCAAGCAGCGTTTTTACTTAACTACGGTTACCAGGGTATGGTATCCATTATAGATTCACTGGTTGACCGGAATGATGTAATTGTTTACGATGCCGAATCGCATGCGTGTATCATTGATGGCGTGCGCCTGCATATGGGTAAGCGTTTTGTTTACCAGCACAATGATATTGAAAGCTGCGAAAAGCAACTGGAACGCGCAACCAAATTAACCGAGCAAACCGGCGGCGGCATTCTGCTGATCACCGAAGGTGTTTTTGGTATGTCGGGAGCGCAGGGTAAGCTTAAAGAGGTGATTGAATTAAAAAAGAAATTCAATTTCCGCTTACTGGTTGATGATGCGCATGGTTTTGGTACCATGGGTAAAACCGGTGCCGGTACGCACGAGGAGCAGGATTGTATTGATGGGGTAGACGTATACTTTGCCACCTTTGCCAAATCAATGGCAGGCATTGGTGCTTTTGTTGCAGCCGATGAAGAAATAGTTCATTTTTTGCGGTATAACATGCGTTCGCAAACATTTGCCAAAGCGTTACCTATGCCGATGGTTTTAGGATTAAAAAAACGTTTTGAGCTACTAACCTCACAACCACAGCTACGCGAAAAACTGTGGAAGATCTCGTCGACCCTGCAAAACGGGTTGAAAGAACGTGGTTTTAACCTGGGTGTTACCAATACTATGGTTACTCCTGTATTTTTAGAGGGCGACCTTTACGAGGCCACAAGCTTAACCCGCGACCTGCGCGAGAATTACGGTATTTTTTGTTCAATAGTAATCTACCCGGTTATCCCTAAAGGATTAATATTGCTGCGCCTGATACCAACCGCCAGCCACACCTTAGCCGATGTACAGCGCACCCTTGATGCCTATACCGAAATGGGCGAAAAACTCAAAGCGGGATATTATAAGGAAAATAAGCTGGCGATAGCATAGTTTAGATGTGCAGATTTCAAATTTCAGATGTGCGGATTTGAAGTGTTTTTTTCTTAAATTATTTGATTTTTGCCGACCTGCTGTATATACGCAGATATTAATAAAGGGCCCCAATTTTTGAGGCCCTTTGTTATTGTATTCGTTTGATAGCTAATTGTAATTACTAACTTTTGAATCCAGTTAAAATCATCTGCACATCTGTAATTTGAAATCTGCACATTTGAAGCTCATTGCTTAAAAAACGATAAATACACCTGCTTTACAACATGGTAAGCAGCGAAGGAGAAAAACAAAATTGCTATGCTGGTATTAATCAACCGGGTGCTTAAGGCAAATTTACTTTGTATATACCGGGCAAACTCCGCATACAAAAACAAGCATAAAAAAGAACCCGCTGCAGAACCAACGCTAAATATCACTAAGGCTAATCTGCCGTCGAGGATCCATTCGTGGGTAATGAGGTATGTACCTGTCACCATCCAGAAAGGTATCTGCATAGGGTTTAAAAAACCAAGCACGATACCATATTTGATGCTGGCATGTTCAGAATAACTGGTTTGGGGTGGTTTATTCCGGTGGATCCAGGTAGTAGCGCCTAATACGCCAAAAAGTATAACCATTACCCAATCAATAACAACAGCCAGGTGCATTTGGCCCGAAAGCCACCTTGCGGCATGCATAATAAAATAGGTAAAGAAAAACTCTACACACGAAAAAGCGATGATAAAGCGCAATGCTTCTTTTACGCCGCGGTTTATAGTGATCTGTACAAGTGTAAGGTTGATGTTGCCGGGAGGTATGTAACCAATAAAGTTGGCTATTAGCCCGATGAAAAAGGTAAGAAATATCATTGCGGCAAAGATATGTTGTTAATTTGAAATTTGAAGATGTGATGATTTGAAAATGGGGCGCCTTTCTTTTTTAATTTTCAAATCTTCAAATCAATCTTCCGTACATTTGCACCACCATGCCAGCTGATAAAATAATTTCCTTACTACCATCTGCCACCGAAATAGTATGCGCCCTGGGGCTCCAGGATAACCTCGTGGGGCGTTCGCATGAGTGCGACTATCCCGAATCGATAAAACAATTGCCGGTTTGTACTGAGGCAAATTTTCCCGATGGTTTAAGCAGCGCGGATATTGATGTGAAAGTAAAGGAAATTATTGCCGATGCTTTATCGGTGTACACGGTAAAGCGTGAACAGATAAAGCAACTGGCCCCCGATGTAGTGATTACGCAGGATAGGTGCGAAGTTTGTGCCGTATCACTAACTGATGTAATGCTTGCTTTGGATAATTACCTGGAGAAAAAAGCCGGCATTATTTCCCTGCAGCCAAACAGCCTGGAAGATATTTTTAACGATATAGCCACCTTAGCCAGCGCTTTGAATGTGCCCCAGGCTGGTGCCAATCTGCTGGAGTTGTTAAACGAACGGGTGGATATCATCAAACACAAATTAAAATTTGCCGATAACAGACCAACCGTAGCCTGTATCGAATGGCTCGATCCGATGATGGTATCCGGTAATTGGGTGCCCGGCCTGGTAAGTATTGCCGGTGGTACACCTATCCTGGCCCGGGAGGGCGAGCACTCACCTTATGTAAGCTGGGACGATATTCGCGGGCAAAATCCCGAAATCATAGTTGTAATGCCCTGCGGTTTCTCTATAGAGCGTACTTTAAAAGAAATAGATATTTTAATGCAGCTGCCCGGCTTTGCTGATATGAAAGCTGTAAAAAATAACCAGTTATACATTGCCGATGGCAACCAATACTTTAACCGCCCCGGTCCGCGTATTGTTGATTCTATCGAGATCCTGGCCGAAATCATCCGTCCCAAACAATTTGCCTTTGGCTACGAGGGTGAAGGATGGATTAAGTTTGGCATGTAAGGTTTGCCGCCAATCGTACTTACCTAACTTAGCTTTCTAATCTCGTCGCTTTGTCATTCTCCCCTTCAGAGTTCCCGAATTTTATGCCCCGATGGCTGTAAACAAATCAATCTGATAATAAAATTTCAACTTATTAAAATTATTTAAAAAGTTACATATATTTACGTGTCCAATATTATCAAACACTAAAATTATATGCGTAAAATTTTTAACCTGGTGCTTCTCGGGGCATTTTTTATAGGTACCGCTTTTAAAACTGCCGATGCAATAAAATTTAATGCCGCTGATTTGCGCATTAGCTGGGAAGTAATGGACGATAACTACCAGGGTAAAAATGAAGCATTGACCGTGCTGGTGATCACCAACAGTGGTAAAGATGTATTGCCTGCCGGGGGATGGAAGTTTTACTTTAATTCGGGCCGTGGGTTTACCGAGAACGCGGTAAGTGGTAACGCTAAAATAAACCAGGTTAACGGCGACTTGTACAGCATTACCCCGACTACCGGGTTTAAAGAACTAAAAGCCGGCGAATCTGCACGTATTGAATATGTGAATGACGACCCCGTGGTAAACATTACTGATGCCCCCGAGGGTATTTACCTGGTGTGGGATGCACAGCCCGAAAAGGGTTACAGTATTGGCTCTTTTGATATAAAACCCTATAAGCCTACCTATGCAGGCTTAGTTACGCCCGAAATTGTTTACGACAGGAATAAAACCGTTACCGATATCCCGGCCGATCAGCTGCCTAAAATTTTGCCTACCCCTGCAAGTTACAAGGAAACAGGCGGAACCTTTACAATTGATGGAAAAACAGCAGTTATTACAGATAAGGAATTTGCAAAAGAAGCAAACTATACATCTGCAAATATTGGCGCATTAGTTGGTAAACCATTAACAATTGCCACAAATACACCGGGCCCGGCTATTTACCTGAAAAAGGTTGATGGTATTAGCATCGAAGGATATGAACTTAAAGTAACGCCCCAATCTGTTACTATTAATGCGTCAACTTCAGCGGGCGTTTTTTACGGAATACAAT
This sequence comes from Mucilaginibacter sp. P5_A6, assembly GCF_056400585.1. NCBI lineage: Bacteria > Pseudomonadati > Bacteroidota > Sphingobacteriia > Sphingobacteriales > Sphingobacteriaceae > Mucilaginibacter > Mucilaginibacter sp. P5_A6. The sequence goes on from NZ_JBFUKZ010000026.1 coordinate 47,604, forward strand.
CCTTAAACACATTGATTCCACCAACTATTACTAAGGCTCAAAAAGGTATCAAAATTGCTTGTGTTGATGTAAAAGATGCCCCCCGCTTCCCGCATCGCGCGGTGATGCTTGATGTAGCCCGTAACTTTCAAACCCAAAAGCAGGTGATCAAACTGCTGGAGGCGATGAGCCTTTATAAACTGAATGTACTGCACCTGCATTTAACAGATGATGAAGGATGGAGAATAGAGATTCCATCGTTACCCGAACTTACTTCTGTAGGGTCAAAACGTGGGCATACTTTGGATAGCAAAAATCATTTGCCGGCATCGCATGGTTCGGGGCCGGATGTGGATAATCCTTATGGTACCGGCTTTTATACGAAGGCTGAGTATATCGAAATTTTAAAATACGCTACAGATCGCCATATTACCGTAATCCCCGAAATAGAAACTCCGGGTCATGCCCGTGCAGCTATCAAAGCTATGGATGCCCGTTATGACAGACTGATGGCCGGGGGTAAAAAAGACGAAGCCACTAAATATTTATTGCGCGACCTGGATGATAAATCCGAATACCGCTCTGTTCAGTATTGGAATGATAACGTGATTAATGTGTCGTTGCCGTCAACTTATACTTTTGTTGAAAGGGTTGTTGATGACCTTATCAGCATTTATAAAGAAGCCGGAGCACCATTGCCAACCATTCATTTTGGTGGAGATGAAGTGCCGCCGCATGTATGGGAAAAATCGCCTGCTTACATCGCCTTAAAGGCTACACATCCCGAAATACAAAGTACCGGTGATCTGTGGTATTATTTTTACGCACGCGTTAACCAGGTATTGAAAGCTAAAGGCATCCGCCTATCCGGCTGGGAAGAAATGGCCCTGCGCAAAACCAAGGTTGATGGTAACGATACCTATGTGCCCAACCCCGATTTTACCGGCGAGCATCTGCAGGCCGATGTATGGAACAATGTTTTGGGCGGTGGCCAGGAGGACCTGGCTTACAAGCTTGCAAACGGCGGCTACAAAGTAGTGCTCACCTGCGTTACCAACTTATATTTTGATATGGCCAACTATAAATCATTTGATGAGCCAGGCTATTATTGGGGTGCGTTTTTGGGGATTGATAAGTTTTATTCTTTTATTCCTTATGACTACTTTAAAAACGCCGATGTAGACAAAAATGGAGCACCCATAAACAGGGCCATATTTTTAGGCAAGCAACGCCTTACCGATTATGGTAAAAGCAATATTATTGGTTTGCAAGGCGCACTATGGGCCGAAACTGTGAAAGGCCCCGCGCGTATGGATTATATGATTTTTCCACGCCTGTTTGGCCTGGCCGAACGTGCCTGGGCACAGGACCCTGCCTGGGCTACCGAGAAGGATCCTATAAAAGCTCAGCAGGAATACCAGTTGGCATGGTCATCCTTTTTAAATGTATTGGGTAAAAGGGAAATGCCGCGTTTGAGCTATTATAACGGCGGTTATAACTACCGTGTACCAAAACCTGGTATCAGCCTGCAAGATGGTAAATATTCAAGTAATGTGGAATTTCCCGGTTTAACCATACGTTATACCACCAACGGCAAAGACCCGGATGCCGGCAGCAAAGTTTACACCGGACCGGTTGATTATAAAGGAGGAGAGATAAAGTTCCGTGCCTTTGACCCTAAAGGCAGGGGAGGAAATGTAGCTACCGGCGGTGAGGCTGCAGAAGGAAAGAAACAGGGATCGACCTTGTAAATAAAATGGGACTAAAAATATCCGTCATTGCGAGGCACGAAGCAATCCCCAACTATACAGAGCCGCTCTGTACTTAGGGGATTGCTTCGTGCCTCGCAATGACGTTTTAAGGAAGTTAGTTGACTAATGACTAAACCGTAGGATATCGTCTCCTTAAAAGAGCGTAAAACTTTTCGGCGGTTGAGGCTTTGCCATCCCAGTTGTTTTTGGCAACATAGTTGGTTTTTAAAAAGCGTTCGGCTTCTTCAAAGGAGTTAAAACGGTTCACTATTTCAATAGCTTCGCTATAGGCAAGGCTGTAGCCGTTAAAAAGATCTTTAATATAAAGCAGCTTATCATTCAGGTTAATGGCCGATTTAAGATCGGTAACAGGCAAGGCGTTTACCTGTGCCGACAAGCCATTTTCCCTCTCGGCTTTTTGTGCCGACATTTTTTGATTAAAGGTAAGTATCTGATCGCTTTCGGCTTTCGCAATTTCTGGTTTCGCAATCATCGGTTTAAATAGTTCTGACTGGGCTACTGGTTCTGTTTTTTCAACCATTGGTTCCTCTGTTGCCACTTGCACCTGCTGTTCAACTATTGTCGCAGGTTCGGCCACCTTTGCTTCCTCCTGGGGGATGCTTACTTCCGCTGTTACCAATTCGGCGCTAATGCTTTCGGGTTCTCGCTGTTCAAATGTATATGAATCAGCTGTGCTCTCTAACTCAGTATCAATTACAGGCTCAGGCTCATCCTTAACCGTTATAAGGTTGGCTATTTCGGGTTTTACAGGGTTATAAGGCGGTTGAACAGGTAACTCAGCTTCATTGCTTAGCTCAAGTTTAGCTTCAACAACAGGCTTCTGCTGTACAACAGGCTCAAAAAACCTGCGTTCGTGTATGGGTTCCTGTTTGGATATGGGAGTAGTTGCCGGTTGAGGTTTTTCAATAACAGGTTCAGGTTTTACAACAACTTCCTGTTTTTCGGCAGGCGGTGTATTGCGTTCATGAATTTTACGCAATATTTCGGCATGGTCTTTTAAAAAATGTGCGTTGGCTACAAAAAGCTCCAGTTCAAGTTCATTCAGGTCGCTACTGTCGGCTTTAAGGTAATCATATTGGTCATTAAGCTCTTGTAAAATGCCACCGATCTTTTTAAATACATCCATTTGCTTCATGGCTTCAATGTTAGAAAAATGCTTATCAAAAATAGGATAAAATTCTGATATTTGACGTTTTGTTATAAGTTACCTATCGTAAATGCAGGCAGGGAATTAGCATCGATTTTGCATTCGGGATATAGTGTTTAATAATTTGATTTTTAGAGTTTATTGATATAATGGTATACCACGAGGATGTTTTTAGGCGGAAGAGTGAATTTGGCGGCAGTATTGAACTGATTTGCGGATCGATGTTTTCGGGTAAAACCGAGGAACTGATCAGGAGGCTTAATCGCGCCCGTATTGCCAGGTTAAAGGTAGAGATCTTCAGCCCGAAAGCAGATACCCGCTATGGCGAAGGAGCGATTATTTCGCACAACGCCAGCAAATTTTCTTCAACCCCGGTGGATAGCGCTTCGGCTATATTGCTGCTGGCCAATGATGCCCATGTAATTGGTATTGATGAGGCCCAGTTTTTTGACGACCAACTGCCCGATGTTTGTACTATACTGGCCAATAGGGGTATCCGTGTTATTGTGGCAGGGCTTGATATGGATTTTAAAGGTCGTCCTTTTGGTCCTATGCCGGCGATAATGGCCATTGCCGAGTCTGTTACCAAATTACATGCCGTATGCGTTCAATGCGGTAATCCGGCTTTATACTCGTACCGCCTGGTGCCCGATGAAAGTAAAATATTATTGGGCGAAAAAGAAAGTTACGAACCCCGGTGCCGTGTTTGCTATAACAGCTAATTTTTAATTTCCGTAATTTTTTTCTTCATTAAATGAATCAGGTAAAACAAAAGGTGATCCCTTGTGTGTTATTCTTTTGAGCGGATATAGAAATTAGGTTATGAATTATAGGTAAATTTTATAATTTTTAATTAAATTGCTTATATTCGGTCCTAACTATGAGCACGCTATGGCGAAGAAAATTTTAGTGATCGAAGATGATAAGGATATTCGGGATACCATTGTGTATGTTCTGGAAGAAGAAGATTACGAAGTTATAGCTTCTGATAATGCCCGCATCCTGAAAAGACTGACCGAGATAGATCCCGACCTGATCCTGCTGGATAATTGGCTTACCGACTGGAAAAGTGATGCCAGCGGGCAACAACTGAGTAAAGAACTTAAAAGTAATCCCGCTACCAATGGTATTCCGGTGATTATTGTATCGGCAGTAAATAATATTGAAGAGATTACAAAAGAAGGTAATGCCGATGGATACCTGAAGAAGCCGTTCGATCTTACAGAACTGGTAAACGTTGTAAAAAAATATGTTAAATGATATAAATATCAATATAACTAAAAAATGGCCTCCCGCTATAATCAGGAGGCCATTTTATTTATAGCTTAACCCCAAAAACAATATTGAATGTTATTTGCATCGTTAAAGCTTTTGTTGGTATAGCTCAACTGCAGGGCGCTGCTTAGGTGCTAACATCCTGGGAATTTTATTTTGAGTATTTCTGTACTTAAATAAAAAATTCAGACTACTTTTATAGAACCAATTTTATAAACACATCATATATGATAATCAAAAATTTTTACTTTTTGCTGGTTGGCTTGCTGCTGATCAGTTTTACTGCATGCAAAAAAACATCTCCTTCTACTGGAGGTTCCGGGAACGTTCCCGGTGATACGGTGGTGAGCGGTGGAAAGGCATTGCCGGCGGGGGCTGTAGATGGAGTTACCTATATAAATTCCGGTAAATCAGTTATTTTTAATTTATATGCTCCATCAAAAACATCAGTAAGCGTAATTGGCGATTTTAACAATTGGGCGGCAAGTGCCAAATATGCCATGAACCATACCCCGGATGGCAAGCGCTGGTGGATACAGGTTGATAACCTGGATGCCAATACAGAATATGCTTACCAGTATTTAATTGACGGCAGCCTTAAAGTGGCCGATCCATATACCGAAAAGGTGCTCGACCCGGATAACGATAAATATTTAACCGCCGATACCTATCCGGGCTTAAAAGCTTATCCAACCGGGAAAACAACCGGCAATGTAAGCGTGCTGCAGGCCAACCAGCCAGCCTATAGTTGGAAAAATACAACCTTCGCCCGTCCCGAAAAAAAGAAACTTGTTATTTATGAACTCCTTGTGCGCGATTTTATCGATAAACACAATTACCAAACCTTAAAGGATACCCTAAACTACCTGGCAAACCTTGGTGTAAATGCCATTGAGCTGATGCCCATCAACGAGTTTGAAGGTAACCTTTCATGGGGATATAATCCATCGTTTTACTTTGCGCCCGATAAATACTACGGTACTAAGAATGCATTAAAGGCATTTATTGATGAGTGCCATTCACGAGGCATCGCGGTTATCCAGGATATGGTGCTTAATCATTCATTTGGGCAATCGCCAATGGTACAAATGTATTTCAATACAGCTGCCGGCAAACCTGCTGCCAATAACCCATGGTATAATGTTGATCCCACGCATCCTTATAACGTAGGGTACCAGTTTAACCATGAGAGTGCGCCCACCAAATATTTTGTAAAAAATGTAATAAAGTTCTGGATGCAGGAGTATAAAATAGATGGCTTCCGTTTCGACCTTTCCAAAGGCTTTACACAGGTTAATTACGGCACCAGCGATGCCGCTGTTGGTGCCTGGGGGCAGTATGATGCCAGCCGGGTGGCTATCTGGAAAGAGTACAATAACTACATTAAAAGCATCGACAATAATAACTTTTATGTGATACTGGAGCACTTTGCCGCCAACCAGGAAGAGAAGGAGCTGGCTGGGGAAGGGATGATGTTGTGGAACAATTTAAATTATAATGCCAATGAAGCCACTATGGGCTGGTTAACTAATTCAAATTTCCAGGGAATATTTTATGATCAGCATACATTTACCCTGCCTTACCAGCTGGTAGGCTATTTTGAAAGCCACGACGAGGAGCGCCTGATGTTTAAAAATGAAGCCTACGGCAACGCAGCCGGCAGTTATAGTGTAAAAGAAATACCAACCGGCTTAAAGCGCGAAGAAATGGCTGCCGCATTCCTGTTATCAGTACCTGGCCCTAAAATGATATGGCAGTTTGGCGAGCTTGGCTATGATAAAACTATTGACCTTAACGGCCGCACGGGTAATAAACCTATACTGTGGAATTACAATGCTGATCCGTTGCGGAGGCATTTGTACAGCATATATTCACAATTGATAAACCTGCGGAAAAAGAACGCGGTGTTTGCAACTACAGATTATGTTTACAATCTTTCGGGTGCTGTTAAAACAATTCAGCTAAAGGATGCCGGTGCCAATGTTGAAGTGGTGGGTAATTTTGATGTAGCATCGCAAACAGTAAATATCACCTTCCCGGCTACAGGTACTTATACCGATGCTTTAACCGGTGCAAGTATAAATGTTGCCTCGCCAAGCTATTCAATAACGCTTGCACCTGGCGAATATCATGTGTACAGCAGCACTGCTTTGGCTCATTAACCGAGGGTAACATGCTAATAATAAAGGCTTCGGGCGTATTCCGGAGCCTTTATTATTGACGGGCTTTTTAATAAAATAACTTAATCGCCTTATTTATAATAGATTGTTGGTTTATTAACCGTACATTTGCTTAATTAAATAAAAATATAATGCAAGGAACAGTAAAATTTTTCAATGAAAGCAAAGGTTTCGGATTTATTACACCTACAAATGGTGGTGCCGAAGTTTTTGTACACGCCTCAGGCCTTATCGACACAATCCGTGAAAACGACAGTGTTACCTACGATGTAGAACAAGGTAAAAAAGGCTTAAATGCGGTAAATGTAAAAGTAGGTTAAAACTAACTATTATATAAAGAATCGTACAAGCATCTGCTCCACAATGGGCAGATGCTTTTTTTTGTGGGTATATTTTTTTGAATGCTTATAATTATGTCATTGTGAGCGCAGCGCGGCAACCGCGAACGATGCGAGTCCGCTTAGTAAGTAGAAAATGGGCAATACTAAGGGCGTTGCCTGCGGCCGGGCCATCCATTCATACGCGCACAAGGCATTAGGCGCGAGGCCGGTATCCATTATTGTCCCTAACGCAAATTTGTCCGAACCGGAATCTCAAAATTAAAGAATTCAGAATTTTTAATTGATTTATGGTAATGAATAGTTACAAAATGTCAGGGAAGGCAAGTAGTTAGATTGTCTAATTTTAGATAACGCTGATATTGCCAAATTATATTGTCTAACTGAGATGCAGTAATTTTGCGGCTCAATTTTTTACTTATTTCCAAAGCGGTATCAAATAATAATTTCTGTGCTTCATCTTGATTTACTTCTTTGCCTGTAGCGTTTTTAAGAAACCGGAGAATCATCCGATCAGGTTTTATTAAATCTTCATTACCTGTTAGCATGTAAAAATACTTTAACGAAATCCCACTTGATTGCCCGGTAATATTTTTAATTGAAGTTTCGAAACTTTTCCGATCAGCTATCTCATTTACATCTTTGAGCAACTCAACGTTATAATTTTTTAGCACTTTCAAGAATTGCAAAACAGCATCAACTTTTAGAATACCATTTTTTGATGATGTACGTTGTTTATTAAATATGGTATTTGTCAGATCTTCAGCAGTTTTATTTTCTATTCTTTCTAAGAAATCAGAAGTGCTAAACTCTTCCCGTTGACTTAATATTGTTTTATTTTCCAAGAATGTAGGGATATGAAAAGTTGATGAGACTCTCTTAATCACATTTCTAACTCCTTCATATCTAACCCCGATTGAAAATATTGAATCAATTACACACAAAGGTAAACAGGAGTAATTTTCTTCATTAGTTGTTTGATCGAAAGATAATTTCTGTAAACAATAGTCGGTAAGTTCGGAAGAAATACTAATCATAAAATTGTAGATCAATGGTAAAGAAACTGGTTTTATTAGATGGATATTCTTTAAAAATAGGTATAATAATATTTATCCAACACAAAAAAAAACGCGGATGATTTTTACCATTCGCGTTTCAAATATATGTTTGGATGTAGTTACATCCAGCTAATCTCTTAGTTCAAGTATGACTGTAAAAGATTTGATTTTGAGTTGTGACGTAAACGCATCAACGCTTTATCTTTTAACTGGCGTACACGTTCGCGGGTAAGGTTAAATTTCTCGCCAATTTCTTCTAAAGAATGGGCGGCATAACCACCTAAACCAAAAAACAGGATAATAACCTCGCGGTCACGTTCGGCAAGGATGCCTAATGAGCGTTTAATTTCCTGCGATAATGAATCCATCATCAGTTCGGTATCAGTTGCTGCATCAGTGCTTTGCAAAACGTCAAGCAAAGTATTTTCTTCACCTTGTATAAATGGCGCGTCCATTGATACCTGGCGACCGGCATTGCTTAATGAATCAGCAATTTTGTCAACAGATATTTCCAGGTCTTCGGCCAGTTCTTCCGGCGTTGGTTGTCTTTCAAATTCCTGCTCTAATTTAGATGCAGCTTTGTGTATTTTACTCAATGAACCTATCTGGTTCAAAGGTAAACGTACAATACGTGATTGTTCGGCAACGGCAGATAATATGGATTGACGGATCCACCATACTGCATATGAAATAAATTTAAAGCCTTTTGTTTCATCAAAACGTTTTGCCGCTTTAATTAAGCCTAAGTTTCCTTCGTTTATCAGGTCGCCTAATGTAAGGCCCTGGTTTTGGTATTGCTTTGCTACCGATACCACAAAACGCAGGTTGGTTTTTGTCAACCTTTCTAATGCAGCCTGGTCGCCCTCACGAATCTTCTGCGCCAGGATCACTTCTTCCTGCGCGGTTATTAAATCTACTTTACCTATCTCGTGAAGGTATTTTTCAAGCGATTGAGATTCACGATTGGTAATGGATTGGGATATTTTGAGTTGTCTCATTTTTTTGAATAGATTTTTTTTCAGCTAATTATAAGTCCAATAAGATTTTACACGGTTGGTTAACCTGCAGTATAAAAATATCATGAATTAAACGGTGCTCCTATGAATTTTTCTAAACCCGGAATATTTACAAAACGAGGGTTGGCTTTTGACATTATAGCATTAGGATGCGCGGTATCTAAAATATTGAAATAAAGTGCAGCGACCGGTAAAAGTGTAATCAAATGTGATATCTCTTAAATGGATTCACAAAGATACGCATTCAATTGCTATTATTATGTCAAAAATGCAAGTATTTGGTACTTAAAATGAGGCATATAAAGGCATTTATTGTAACTATTCTGTTCCTTTTTCGTCGGGTGCATTCTCGTCCCTATCTTTTTTGTCTTTATCATCTTTTTTATCTCTGTTTTTGTTCCATTTTATTTTTATTTTTCCATCGTCGCCATCAGCGGCCAGTATATGCAATACTATACCCTTCATGCGTTTTTTATTGCGTTTGGTTACATCAACAATAGCACTATCGTTTTTTGGGTTGCGCAAAGGGATATCCATAGCAATGCTGGTTCCCTTTGATAATGAGTAAACCCCCGCAACATCCATATTAATAGCGCTTGAATTGATTTGCATAGGGCTTATGTTGATCTTATCTCCATCAATATCAAACTTCATATCCATGTTGGCAAACCTGATGTTTTTAAGATCGCGGAAAGGGAACGCGAACTTCCCTACGCTGGTAATGGGGCTAAAGTTAAGCAGCGCCCCTTTTTTAAGGTTAACGGTAACCACTCCTTTCAATGATCTGGGAACTATATCTCCCCGGCTGTTTATCCCGCCGGTTAGGTGTGCCTGGGCCGATAGAAAACCCGTTAGGTTTTTCGACGTAAAATTTTTCATGCCAAAATTATTGAACGAGTAAAAGAAATTACTGGTGTTTACATTGTCAATCTTAGTATTGATGGTGAAGTTATTTACATTACCTTTTTGTACCAGGTTGCCATTTAATTTTAATGAACCTCCGGCGTTTTTCACGCTTACATTATTAACCCTGATGATGTTATCGGCCATTAAAAAATTGGCAGTGGCATCTGTAGCTAAAAAGTTTTTGTAATATACTTTATCAACCCTCAGGTGAATCTCGGCCGTCCCTTTTTCAAAAGCAGTACTCAGGGCGCTGTTGACATTGGTTCTTTTGCCAGGCGATTTAATTTGCACGGCGGGTTGGCGGCGATTTAAAAATCCCAAAAACTCTGCCAGGTTTAATTGCGGACTACGAACCTGCCAGGTAAGCAGAATTTTTTCGGGAGCGGTATAATACAGGTTAAGAAAATTGTTTACCCTGCCTTCCATAAACACGATACTGTTACCGGTTTGTAAGCGAATGTTGTTGAGTAACAGGTCGTCTCCCGAAAATTTTATGGTGATAGCCGTGTTTTTAAAATTAAGGTTACGCGGCACATAGCTTACATTGGCATTTTTAATGTTGATGGTGCCGGCCAGTTTTGGCTTGCTGAACTGGTAATCAACAAGGTTGGCTTTATAGGCCAGTTTCACGTCGGCATAACCCTTGGTAAATTTCAGGTCATCATCGCCAACAGCATGGTTAAGCTGCGATATATCAAAATGCGATTTGAATATGCCGGTAGCTACCGGGGTGTTTAAATTATTGATAAAGGCCGTATCAATAATGAATGGTATTTTTTGATAAGTACCATTAAAATGGTACAATTTTATAACTGAGTTGTCGTCATTAAGGCCCTTGCCGTTGATATAATTATTGGAGAACACCCCATTAAAGCTGCAGTCTTCAACTTTCAGGCCGGGCATGGTCACCACATTATCTTTTACTTTGGCAGTAACAAAAATAGATGGGTCGCCTCCGGCCCTAAAAAAGCCGGCAATATCACAGGTAACCGCGATGGGGTTGTCGATATTGAACTTGCTAAGGCTTTTTGTAATGTTGGGTGCTAACAGGCGGGCTGCGTTTGTCCACAGGATTTTATCATTAACAATATTCAATACAAATGCTACATTGGGTTTGGCCAGGTTAAATTTGCCTCCAATGGTAAACGCATCGTAGCCAATGTTTAAAACATTGGGGGCTACCGTAATAAGTTTAGCTGGTTCATTATAAGTAATATCAAATGTACCATCAAGCAGTTTATCTTTCATAAAGCTGCCCTTTTTGGTGTTGAACGAAAAGTTTTTAGCCAGCGTTTTCAGCCTTATATCGGCGTGCCAGCCGGTTGGTGGGTACCGCATCTGACCGTTTAAATCCATCACTTCAAACCTGAACAGCTTAAAAGCTTTGCGGTCATCAACTACAAAATTAACCTTGCTAAGGTGAAAGCGTTTTATTTGGGTTGATGAACTGCTGGTATCTTTGAGAGCATTTTTATCTTTTGGTTTGCCTTTAAAAACAGCTGTATTACTATAACCTGTGCTATCGGTAAACAGGTCGATATTTGCCTGGCCGATGTCTATCTTATTTATCTCCACGTTCCCTTTCAATAATGCCGTTGCATTTACAGACACATCAACGTTTTTTGCATCCAATAAAGTATGATGATGTGCAGGCCATTGCCGATCTTTAATAACCACGTCCTTAAGATTTACAGAAACACCCGGAAAGCCTTTAAAAAATGTTGGATCAAGCTTGCCGATGGTGAGTGTACCGTCCAGGTTTTTGTTCAGTTCGGTGGTGATCATTTTGAGCACCTTTTCCTTGTTGAAAATAATGTACATAAAAATGCCTGCAAAGGCAATTATTACAATGCCTGTTAAAGCTCCTAATATTTTTAATGTTGTTTTTGTCCACTTGGGCATTTGTACCTTTATTATCTTATAATAAGGTTTGATGTGTTTAATTGTTTGATTTATACAGATATAAACACTGAAAAGCCGACCATTGGAATACCCTTACAGAAGAGCAGTGCAATAGTATGTACAAAAATCAGCGAGGTAGTTTGCGGCTTAAACGGGTAGGCGATGTTAAGGATATTGCTTTAGGGTTTTTATATCTCATGAAACTGCAATGCGGTGCAGGCCAGAGCCTGGTTATTGATGGCGGTAGGGTGTTGGGGTAATTTCAATCGCAAAACAAATTAGAAAAAAAATATTTTTTTGTATTGGGTTGATCGTTAATATGTTAATGATAACTTAGATGAATAAATTTTGTTTCTTTAATAAAATAAGAACTATATTTAATGAATCAATTTATACCTGATTAGTAAGGTTCTTTACGCTTTTAAAAATACGATTTTTTATTAATACTGCCTTAAATCAGTTTTAAGGTGATCTGAATTTTTATTTAGTATAAGTTTGGCTATTCCCTATAAAATAGCCTCCGGGAAGCCCAAAACGGAATTTAGAGTAAGCAACCTAATCCTAAATCTTAACACAATGACCCCAGCAGTTAAACCAACTAAATTACGTCCCTGTACCCATTTTATTTCAGGCAGATCGTTATCCGTAATTCTTACTGTTTTTTGTTTGCAGTTTTTATCAATAATTGCTTTAGCCCAAACACCACCGCTAAATCCAGCCAAACCGGTTGTAGCCGAACCACCCAAACCCGTAGTTTTAAAAGATTCCATCATTAGTATAAAAAATCTGCGGACTCAAAAAGATTCTGCAAAAATAAATGAGGTAATTGCTATTAGGGTTTACACCTTAAAGCCGATTGACTCATTGGGTAACTTGTATGTTAATGGCATGCCAATGCCTGTTTTAAAATTCAGTAAATCTGATAATAATGAAAAGATGCTTTATTTTCAATTATCGCCCAACATGCAGGATTCGCTTTTGAGATTTTTAAAAAGCAGCCCTTTTGAAAAGGCGATAGTTCCCGTTTATTTTAGTGTTGGCAGCTTAACAAAGATAATAGCAAAAGCAAACGCACCCATATATGTAGAGGTAAGACAAAAGCTTAATAAATGGTGGATGTTTGCAGCTGCTTTTATATTAGCAGTAATATTTCTGGTAGCGTTATTTCAAAATATTTTAAAGGATGATCAGAACCTTTACTATAGCCTGGGCCGCACACAATTATTTTATTGGACAGTGCTTGTAATTACAGCGTACCTGTATATATGCTTTAAAACCGATGTTTTACCCGATCTGCCGCTTTCTATACTGGCAATTTTAGGCATAAGTGTATCTACAACAGCTGTTTCAAAAATAATTGAGAACAAGGATAAAGGCAATGTTGTAATTGATAAAAATGCTAAAAGCGAGGGCTGGTTCATGGATATTTTATCTGATGGCAGCAGTATAAACATTCAGCGTCTTCAAAACGTGGCTTTTAATGTTTTTTTTGGAATGCTGTTTTTGCAAAAGGCATTATCAAACCATTTAATGCCCGATTTTGATAGTAATGTACTGATACTGCTTGGCATAAGCTCTGGTGCATATGCCGGCTTAAAAACAACCGAGGCGCAGAAAGAGCAAAAAGACGCACCCGTGCCTACAAATGATGATGGAGGTGGTGGTAAGGTTGTTTCAGAAAGCGCCTCTTCAAACAAGACTGAACCAGCTAAGCAAAAAACTACCGACACAAAAAATACAGACACCAAGGAGGCCGCTAAAGGTGGCGGTGAAGCTGCATCTGACGAGGATGCTTCATAAATACTTAACAGCTACCAGCAATTAACAAATTAAACCTATATCGATATGAATTACCCAAACAGAGTTATTAAAAAAGGCGAAAGCGACACAGATGTTGTAATAGCAATTCAAAGTAAACTGAACGAAAAAAACTGCGGTCCATTGGATGTTGATGGCGACTTTGGCAATAACACAGTCAGCGCTGTAAAATTATTTCAAACCCGGCATACCGACAATATGGGCGCCTCGCTTGTGGCAGATGGCCAGATAGGTGCCATGACCTGGTCTGCATTATTTGGAGCAGAAACTATTGCTGCTGCTAATGACAACCAGGCTCCATCACCTTTGCTTGCGGATGCCCTTTTAGTTGCTATCTCGCAAATTAATGTAGTAGAACAGCCGCTGGGCAGTAACCGGGGACCCGAAGTTGACGTATATTTACGCACAACAGGATTAGACCCGGAAGGGCAGCATTACAGCTGGTGCGCGGCTTTTGTTTACTGGAGTTTTAACGAAACTGCGAAAAAATTGGGAATCCCTAATCCTGTAGTTAAAACCGCCGGGGTATTAGACCATTGGGCCCGGGCAAAGTGTACAAAGATTACAAAAGCTGATGCCATTAATGACCCATCTAAGATAAAACCGGGCAGTATTTTTATTATTGACCATGGAGGTAATCTTGGGCATACCGGCATTGTTGAAAGTGTAAACGGTGGAAATTTAACAACTATTGAAGGTAATACCAATACCGGGCAAAGCCGCGAAGGTTATGGAGTTTTCAGGTTAACCAGGAGAAAAATATCCGATATTACCAAAGGCTTTTTAAATTATTAAACATCAGTATATGGCAGTAAAACATGTTGATTTAGAAACAGTGAGCTACACGCCGCGAACAAATGATAACGATATTATTGTTGAGGTACAAATAGGAGATGCGGCTGACGAAGATGGATCTTACTCGGTTTTCCTGGGCCCCCGCTTTATTGGCGCTAATGCGCCGGCCAACATAGGTAAAAAGGCAGATGTTAGCGGTAAAACAACTGTAGTATCTGTAACCATTGTTGATACATTAACGGAAACCAACTGGACAAGCATGACAGTTTTCGTACATGAAGGAGATGGATTGGTAACCTATGGCCCTTATAGCGAACAGGTAGATAGTGACCTGGATACGATAGTTTATACGCTCAAAATTACAAATTCATGAAACGTTGGATTTACGTAGTTGTATTGATAATAATTATGGCGCCGCAGTTGCTGTTTGCACAGGATGAAGCTAAGTTAACAGTACCGGCAAGTCCTGCTTTTAGCATCCTTAATTTTGAGCCATCTGCGGTTATGCGGCCTACAACTGCCAAATCCCTGTCATCAGATATTCTTAATGCCTTTGATAAGGATGGCAAACTGTTGATGAACCTGGGGCTTGAAGTAGCGCCGTATTGGTTAGCGAGTCATCCTAAATTAAGCCGGCAAAATTATCTTAACCCTAATTTGGGTCAAACAATTTTACGAAGCTTAAGCCTGTCGGCCGCCACTGTAAAAGATTCTGCCTCGGGGAATAACAAGCTTGGGGCTGGGCTCCGCTTTAAATTGTATAATGGCGAGCCGGCCGGTGACCTGGGCAAATTGAGTGCACAACTGAAAACCAAAACCACAGTTATTGCTATTATTAGCGGAATCCGGGCTTCGGTTGGTGCCGGCGCAATTGATACCAGGCAAAAAGCCATAGCCAGTATTGATAATATGCTTACCACAGCCGGAATTGATCCTAAAATAGTGACCGAAACAAAGAATGATGCGATAAGGCTCCAGGATGATTATACAGATGACCCTGCGGGTATTAAATCATTTTTAGATGACGTTGTAAACGCACGCGCCGAAGCTTATAAGGGGCTTGCAAAAAAAATATCCGATATGCTTTATCAGCGTAAAGGTTTTATTGTGGAAATGGCGGCGGCAAGCGGCTTCAATACCTCAAAAAATAACAGCCTCGAAAAAATTGGCTTTTGGACTAATGTTTCATACACGCTATCGCCCGATGACTATATTACTTTTACCACAAGGTACATGTTCAAAAACAGGGATACCCTTACCACCAACTTTGACGCGGGCTTTGGCTTCCTGAAAAAAGCCGCCGATTTTAATATTTCGGCAGAGGCTATGCTGCGGCATCAATCGGCAGAAATTCCCGATATTAATAGCAACAATCAACCCATCACACGCATCGAAAAAAACTTTACTTATCGGCTTGCTGTACAAGGCTCTTTTAAGGTGAGCCAGGGGATAAGCTTAAACCTAAGCTTTGGCCGGGATTTCGATTCGCCATTTATTAACAGGTCGGGCTTTTTCTCCATATTGGGTCTAAATTATAGCATTTTTAGTAAAGAGATTCCA
The DNA here is from genome assembly GCF_056400585.1 of Mucilaginibacter sp. P5_A6. NCBI lineage: Bacteria > Pseudomonadati > Bacteroidota > Sphingobacteriia > Sphingobacteriales > Sphingobacteriaceae > Mucilaginibacter > Mucilaginibacter sp. P5_A6. The sequence goes on from NZ_JBFUKZ010000026.1 coordinate 63,350, forward strand.
GGCCTGAAATAGAAAACAGGACCTGGAATCATGAGGTGGTGCCTGTTTCCTTGCGTACTATGGGCGCCACTTTGGTGCCATAGATCTCAATCGCTTTCAGGATTTTTTTGTGCGGGGTATGGCCGGTTACCAGTTGTGCCACAAAGCGGGTATTGCCAAACAACTCATATTGCTGCATAATTTTATCTACAGCCATTTGTACATCGCCTACAACCAGGGGCCCATCCTTGCGCAGGTATTCAAACGAATCCCTGGTCATGGGCGACCAGCCGCGTTCCCGGCCCACGCGGGTCATCAGGGCTGCGTATGAGGGGTAAAACTCATCAGCAGCCTGTTCGGCGCCTTCGGCTACGTAAAACTGCGAGGATATGGCTAACTGCAGTTTACTTACATCGTGCCCGGCCTTTGCTGCCGATTCGCGGTAAGCTTCTACAAACGGAACAAAATGTTTAGGAGCGCTACCTAATATGGCAATAATCATGGGCAGGTTTAACCTGCCGGCACGCAGGGCCGAGGCGCGGGTACCGCCAACACCAATCCAAACCGGGATGGCTTCCTGCAATGGGCGCGGATATACACCCTGGTTAACCACCGGTGCACGGAATTTACCCTGCCAGTTCACTATCTCCTGCTTGTTGATCTGCAGGAACATTTCCAGCTTTTCGGTAAAAAGAGCATCGTAATCATCAAGGTCGAAACCAAAAAGGGGGAACGATTCGATAAAGGAACCACGACCGGCTATCATTTCGGCCCGGCCACCAGAGATCAGATCCACAGTGGCGAAATTTTGAAAAGTACGCACCGGATCGGCCGAGCTTAACACAGTTACCGAGCTGGACAACCGGATATTTTTGGTGATGGAAGCCGCCGCGGCCATAAATACCTCGGGAGCCGAAATCACAAAATCGGGCCGGTGATGCTCGCCAAAGGCAAAAACATCCAGGCCAACCTCATCGGCCAGTTTAACCTCGGCCAATAATTCCTGTACCCGCAGATGAGCGTTAACGGCTTTACCGGCAGTGCCGTCGGGATGTACCTCGCCAAATGTGCTTATTCCTAATTCCATAAAGTAAAAATAAGAAGTTTAAACATTTATTTTGGATGGGCGAGGCGAAATTTACAGGGAGGTGAAGGAGGCCGTCCTTTCTTAAGTGTAATGGTCGGGTGTTATCACCGTAGGTCTTAGGAAGATTATAAAAAGGCTGGCCTCGTGCGATTCCCTCCCAACGGGAGGGTGCAGGGAGGGGTTTCTACATTAGGCTTTTACGCTTGATTGGCAGCGGTCCTATCGTTCGCAAAACCCCTTCCTCCTCCTTCCCCAAGGAAGGAATCGCACATCCTCCGCTTTTTATAATCTTCCCAACATCTATAGTGTTGTCACCATAGGTCTTCGGAGGAAATAAAACGAGGCCTGACTTTTTACTTGTAGTGAAACCACCGGCCATATGTTGAATGTAAACAGTACCATTTAAATAAAAGGTTTTTTCATTCACAAAAAATACAATTACTACCTTGCAGGTAGAATTATACCAATGGAAAATATATTTGACCCTTTTATCCGTGCGAAAGGATTTGTTATCCTTGATGGCGCAATGGCTACAGAATTAGAATCAAGGGGAGCCAATCTTAATCATACATTATGGTCGGCCAAATTATTGAGGGAAGACCCGGAGTTGATTAAACAGGTGCATTACGATTATTTGATTGCAGGTGCAGATGTTATCACGACAGCCAGTTACCAGGCCAGTTTTGAAGGATTTGCCAAAAATGGATACACTGCCGAAGAAGCAGTTGAATTGATGCAGCTAAGTGTGCAACTGGCTTTCCAGGCACGCGAGGATGCCATGAAAGTTATATCCCGAAGGGAGAAACCGCTGGTAGCAGCATCTATAGGCCCTTACGGCGCATCTTTAGCCGATGGTTCAGAATATCGCGGTAATTATGGCGTGAGTATTGAAGACCTGAAATCGTTTCATCGCAGCAGGATGAAATTGCTGATTGAAACCGGTGCCGATTTGCTGGCATGCGAAACAATCCCTTGTTTAGATGAGGCTATCGCCTTGAAAGAGTTGTTAACGGAGTTTCCGGGTGTGCAGGCCTGGATCAGTTTTAGTTGTAAAGATGAAAGCCACCTGAGCAGTGGCGAGGATTTTTCTGATGCGGTAAAATTGTTAAGCCAGTCGGGCCAGGTAATTGCAATTGGTGTCAACTGTACTGCACCGCAGCACATCGCCTCGCTAATAAAAATCGCGGCAGCAAATACCGGCAAGCATGTCCTCGTTTATCCTAATAAAGGGGAGGTGTGGGATGCGGTTAATAAACGCTGGCTGCCGGCGCCTGCCAACTGTGCACACTTTCTTGATGATGCAAAAATTTGGTTTTCGGCAGGAGCAAAAATTATTGGCGGCTGTTGCAGAACAACCCCGGAGGATATTATGCAATTGCAACAGCTGGTGGATTTAGCATAACCCTTAGCTGTGTTTTTTATCCGGCTTTTCTAAGCTTTTCTTTACCCTGAATTTCACAATCCTGGTTATCAAATCCAGGGGCATGGGTTTATCAATCGGGAACTGAACAGAACCTTTTGCACCGTTGTATGCCGAGAGTTCCTCTTTAAATTCCTCAATCCCATTAGGTGTTGGATAAAGCCCGATGTGATTTTTAAAAGCCGCGAAATGGATTAAGTTTCCTTTAAGGGTGAAAGTAGGCATTGCATAACTTATTTTTTCCTGGGCATCGGGCGCGGCTTTTTTAATAGTTGTACGCACCTCCTGCAGGATTTTTTGAACATCGGCCGGAAAATCAGCAATATACTCGTCAATGGTAGTGGGCTTATTGGCTATCATGTTTTATGTAGTATTTGGCTATCTACCTGGTTTATAATGCATAAATATACAAAACCTACTACAAAAAAAGCTATTTGCTGATTAATCCCGAATCCGCGGCTCAACCGACGGGCGGACGAATGTATACTTTGACGGGTACTTTATTAAAGAAATTCCTGATGGCAGCCATTTTTCCGGTGCGGATAAGATAGCCGATGAATAGTGCGATTAACATAGTTTCTTTACTTAACAATACCCGCAAAACGTTGATAAAAAGCGGTAGGACTATCGGCGTTTTTAGGCTCATACTTACCGGCGATGATGGGGATATAAATTACCCTCCTGCGGCTTTCTTCGCCAATTACTGATGACTGTGCCACGCGGTGCCATAAGCGGCCGTCGTGTATAGTCAGGTCGCCGGCAGCCGGAATAATGGCAACTTCATTTTCATCAGTATCATGATCTAAGAAATACTTTTTACGGAAAAGCATCTGGTAAAGATTCTGTTGGTGCGTTCCGGGTAAAATTCTTAATCCACCGTTCTCGGGTTTAAGGGTGCTCAGGTGAATGCCGACGTTAAGCATCGGGTTTAATTTTTGGCCATGGAAAATATCGCGTAAACCATCGGTATGCCAGCCCATTTTGGTAAAGCTGCTTTCGGGTCCGTTTACATAGTGGTTAAAAACCATTCCGTCTTTTTCGTCGGTACCCAAACGGGCGCCTTCGCCAATAAGATTTAGTAATATACGAAAGCGCGGGTCCTGCGAAAATTCGTTAAGCAATGGGTGGTGTTTGTTAATAAAAGCAAAGCGTTGTACAATAGGGGAGCCATCCACATCTTTACCATATTTAATTGGTACGCCATTTATCTTTTCAACCTTATTACTAAGCCAGTTTTGCTGAACCTGTTCTGATGCATCAATGATATCGGCCACTGTTTCGGGCTTAATGAAGTTTGTAAAGTGAATAAAACCGTGCTGGTTAAAAAAAGCTTGTTGCTGAGGTGTAATTGTTGAGCCTAAGGTGAATTTTTGATATGAGCCTGCCATGAAAATAAGTATTAAAAATGCCTGGAAATGAGTATAAAAAATGTGGGAACTGTTTTAAACAGCTTTTAAAAGAAGGATTGGATCCCCGGGGAAATTAACAACAACAGCTGCACATGACCCTTGTTTGAAAGGGCATTCGCATAGCGCATGCAAAAGGTATGTGGCTTGTGTTATTCAATGTATATAATGCCTATGTATTTAATAGACTATGCAAATGTAAATAAATTATTAAATCAAACAAATTTTCAGGAAAATATTTTTATTGCTTGTACAAGCCTGCGGTTACACGCTCAATAAAGGCTTTGGGACTATGCTTTGCAGCCGCTGCCGATAGTTTATTTAAAAAGCCCGGCACAATCTCGGCTTTTTTACCAAACATGCCCCGTATACCTATCCCGGCCACCTCGTCGGGCGTCATATTAAATTTAGCTGCCAGTTCGGCCAGCGCGTCCATACCCGCGCGGTGAGCAAATCCCGTGTCGGTAGGGCCGGGGCACAGGCAGCTTACCGATACCGCAGTATCTTTTAGCTCATAACGCAAAGCCCTGCTGAATGCCAGTACAAATGATTTTGATGCCGCATATACCGCCAGGGTAGGCACAGCCTGGTAAGCCGCGGTGCTGCTTACATTTAATATATACGCCTGCTTTTGCAATTTTAAGGCAGGGAGTAAATGGTGCGATAATTCGACCACCGCATCTATATTAACCCGTATCATACGTATCTGATCGGCCAGGTTCAGTTTATCAAAGTTACCCCAGATGCCATAGCCGGCATTATTTATAAGTATGGATACCGGTACCGATAAACCTGTATACCAATCCGCAATCCGCATAACTGAGCCGGCATCCGACAGATCGGCCAAAAAATAGCGTACTTCAACATGATATGTAGATTTGATATGAACCGATAACGCCTGCAGTTCAGCTTCAGACCGGGCTACCAGCAATAAGTTATAGCCTTTTTGCGCTAATAATAAAGCCATGGATTTGCCTATGCCTTTGCTTGCACCCGTTATTAAAGCGTATTCTTTCATCTTAACAATGTCATATCAAACTAAAAATAAGGTTGATGTTGCAAGTTTAATAAATACTCTACTAAATTTGTAGACTATTTAAAATGTTATTACGTTTGTATCGCATATGAAAAACGCTTCTCATCATTTGGTTAATTATAATAATTGCAATTATTGTTGTTGTGGATAAACAAACCCCACGTACTGTTTGTAATTCATTTACGTTAATATAATATCCAAATAAAGACCATTTTTTATGATTACGCATCGTATAACGCACTTATTTAAGGCGTTTATAATCATAGGTTACATTTTGTACAGTTTGCCCGCACATGCCCAACTATCGGCAGCGGTGCATTATAAACTAAAGCCAGGCGATACCACTGCCAAAGACATTTTTGATAACAATTACAGTAACCTGGTTTTGTTTGATGAAAAGAAAACACCGGTAGCTGCCAGCAAAGCGCCTGTAGTAATTGAAAATAATGCCAGCCTCATAGAAGGTATGGAAACCCATTTAAATAACCGCCAGGAGCGAAAAAAACTGATGGGTTACTTAAAAGAACTTTCGGCAGGCAACAACCAGGTAAATTATAATCAATCAAAAGTTAAGGTATATTACAGGCTGGCCAATGTATTTGCCAGGTTGCGACTGTACCCCCTTGCCATGAAATGTTTTTTTAAAACAATGCAGTATAGGGGTAAGCAGGCGGTTAACAGCCAGCTGCAATCTCAACCTATTGTTGATTCCTTATCTGCCGATACTGCAAACCGGGATTTAAACTTAGATACCGCTTATTTAGCTATTACCGCCAAGGACGATTCTGTATTTGTTAACGACCCTAAACCATCCGGCTTAAACGATAAAACCGAAGAAAAAAGCAAGGCAATAACTTACGACCGCATCGTTAATACATTTAATGATGGTAAAAAGGCTGCTGCCTATGCCTTGCTGTTTCATGTAAAGCAACCGGTGCCGGGCAAACCCAAAGTATTTGCGTTAACCAATACCGGTCATACTTTTATTACCCTCATTAAGTATAATACCGATTCTACTTCTGTTTCTATTTCCTTTGGATTTTATCCGCAGAAGGATAACCTGTTTTCGGCAACGCCATTGGATCCATCCTGCTCAGGAACATTTAAAAATGACCGCGGGCACAAATGGGACGAGGTTATGGGCAAGTTTATTACCAAAAAAAGATTTGAGCGCATCCTGGCGCTAACCAAAAGGTACGATGGCCTGGAGTATCATCTATCCAAAAACAACTGTACCGATTTTGCCATTAAAGCGGCCTCCTACGCCGGTTTCGGGGTATCCAATGCCGCAGGTTCCTGGCCTTTGGGGCATGGCAATAACCCCGCAGTTACGGGGCAAAGCATTATAGCAGGTGGGATTTATGACGACGACGGCAAGGCCGGCCTGTTCATTAATTTTGACGAGGTGTTGAATAAAAATAAATAGGCTGGCAGGTTTGGGATCTTATACATATTCAAACTTAATCCTGTCGTTGGGGAACTCGTTGCTGTGCTGTATTTTTAATTGCTTTAACTTTTCATCAAAGTACTTATAAATCTTTTTCGAGTTTTTTTCGGCCTTCTCCTGGTTTTCAAATTCTTTTTCCAGGTACCTTGAAAGAGCGAACAGGGTTCGCGGGAACTCGTAAATGGTTATAGTTCCATCCGTTTCCTTTTTTGCCCGTACCCAGTAAGGATCATTTTTTGTCGACTCGCGGATGTACACAACCTCGGCCTGGGCCTCTACCATATTGCAGTATTGCACCAGGGCGTTTAGCGTGGCCGGGATGCCTACCTTAACGTTAACCTTGCCGGGCGGGTAAGCTTTAAGATTGGCATCCGGAAAAGAAAAGTTAATATCGGCCCTGCCTTTTAAAAGTTTGGCCAGCCTGCCGGTAAAATTCATAAAATAACCCATGGCCAGTATTTCGGCCAGCGATCGCCGGTAGTTGCGTTTATTTTCGGCATGGAAGATGACGCCCAGGACAACAGATACCACCAATCCCGACCCAAAGGCCACCCATTTATTGGGGAAAGTAATAATGCCATCAAGGAAGCCGCCATAAGTACCGATGGTTGGTATAATGGAAAATATAAAATCCTTAAACGGAAAAAACTTAAAAGTAAAAGTCATGATTATGAGGGTATTAGGTTAACAATGGTAATTTAAATTTAAGTATATTACTGTTGTTATGCAATGGTGGCGGATAATTTAAATAATCTTATTATCATTTGTGCATAACCAGGGCGCAGGGCCTTATCCCGAATTGAAAGTTTGAAAGCGCCGGGCAATATAACGTTACTGGTTTTGCTTGTTTGGGCGTATCCTCCGCTGGTAGAAGCGGCGGTCAGGCTTTCTGTTCATACGCCTGCAGGCTTTAAGCGCAATGGCCTGTATCCACGCCAATCCTTTACGCAACATTTGGGTCCAAAACTCCCGGATGAAAACTAACATCCGGGAGTTGCATATTCAATACTTGGCATGCGGGCCACAAGGCAGGAGCCTTGGAGCAGCGATCAAAAAAAAGCTCTTGCGGCAGCTGGGGTATATACAGATAACCAGCACTACTCAAAGCCTTTAAAAAAGTTAAGCCCGGCTTTTATGCGGCCGGGTTTAAAGCTTATTATAAGCAAAGTTATTTCGTCATTTATTTAGCCAATTGCTGAATTTATTTGACAGCGCTAACATCAGTTCGTTATTTGAAGAAACCACATCCAGCCCTCTGTCATCATATATATTTATAATCATTGGAATTTTAAAGTTCACGTAATAACAGGTAATATTTGCTGACGGCTCTTGTGCCATTTCATAGTTTACTACAGATTCCACAAGTGGTTTGACTAATAAATCCGAATATTCTTTAAGTTCCATATATAGTACATCTTCATCACCAACATGTTTAAAATAGGTTTGCGCTGCATTCTTATAAAATCCTGATTTGATAATATTTCTTTCCTCGTCATCGCCCCACAATATTACTCGTAACCATAAACTATATCCATTAAAACAATAGTTCAAGATTTGCAAAGCCCGATCAATCGCCTGGTTAGTTCTACTACTTAGTGTCTTATTTTCACCTAAATCAAATCGCAATCTATTACTATTTATTCCTGAAAGTGTGCTTTTTTCAACGTCCATCGCTGGCGCACGCGTGTCGCGTGTGTCCGGATCGTTTACCCAATATTTGTCCCTTACAAAAAGGCAATGTAATATTTTCCGCTCATCAACATTAGTTTGCGCATAAAGCTACATCGATTCCTTTAAATTAGCTATGCTGCCGGATAAAGAATCTAAAGCAAAGCCCGGACGTTAATAGCACATCCGGGCTTTGCATAGCGGTCATATATCAACGGGGTACACGCGACACGCGTGCACCAGCGGAGGCTTTTGAGGTGCTGGTGGTGTTGGAGCTGGGCACGGGTTTAAGCAGAATATCTTGCAATAATGTCTTTTGCCACTTCATCAAGTTCTTGCTCTTGATCTTCTTTAGTGGGGTGGTTGATAATATGTTTTAAAGCTGTAATAATCTCCTGATCAAGTTTATTTGTTGAACGTGAAATTAATGTCATAACGCCTAACTTCCATTCTGCATCATTATCACTTAAGACTTTGATTAATTCAACTTTTATTTCATTTACATAAGGTCTAAGATATTCGACAACTCCTTGAGCTGCATCCCAATGCAGATCTTGTAGCCATATTAAAAGTTCAGAGACACCACCTGATACTGCTTCAAACGGCAACTCCTTTAGATACAAGGCATATTTAGTATCATCTTTTCCTTGTGGAATATAATTTTTCATCTCTTTCATTTTTATCTCCATCGCTGGCGCACGCATGTCGCGTGTGTCCGGATCGTTTACCAAATGTTTGTCCCTTATAAAAAGTCAATGTAATATTTTCTGTTCATCAACATTAGTTTGCGCATAAAGCTACATCGATTCCTTTAAATTAGTTATGTTGCCGGATAAAGAATCTAAAGCAAAACCCGGATGTTAGTAGCACATCCGGGCTTTGCATAGCGGTCATATATCAACGGGGTGATTTGCATATTCAATATTTAGCGTGGCGTTCACCTGTCAGCGGGGTACACGCGACACGCGTGCACCAGCGGAGGGACGAGCTTTTCTGCAAACATTAATATTATTGTCTTTTGCGGTAGTAAAGTGCTACACAGCCATTTTTAAAGGTCTGTGTTTCTACCAGTTCCAGCTTAAAGTTCGCGGAAAGGCTGCCGGCATCGAGTAGATGTCTTCCACCGCCCGCCATGACGGGGTGCACTACTAAGTGAAATTCATCAATCAGGCCCGCTGCCATCAATTCTGGCAACATGCTTACGGTGTCTACCGAGATCGTTTTGCCGGGCAGCTGTTTTAATTTACGTAGGCCAGTTACCGGGTCGTTCTGGATAATGGTTGTATTATTGTACGCATTTTCCAAAGATCGCGACACCACCACCTTACTGGTGGAGACGAGCTTTTCTGCAAACCGAATCTCGGCGGGAGAACCGGAACGGTCTTTTGCGACATCGGCCCAATAGGGAAACATGAGTTCATACATGATGCGACCAAAAAATAGCAGATCCACATCATCCATTAACCCAATAAAATACTCCATCAGCTCTTCACTTGGTTCGCCCAAGGTGTGGTCGCAATAGCCATCCAGGCTAATGTTCATACTAAATGATACTTTTCTCATACTACAAAAATATGTGATGCGACCTATACAGGTCAGGGCTATCTGCGACAAAAAAAGAGTGTTTTAAGTCAATAGACCACGTATGGCCATCGCTGGCGCACGCGTGTCGCGTGTGTCTGGATCGTTTCCCCAATGTTTGTCCCTTACAAAAATCAATGTAGTATTTTCCGTTCATCAACATTAGTTTGCGCATAAAGCTACATCGATTCCTTTAAATTAGCTATGCTGCCGGATAAAGAATCTAAAGCAAAGCCCGGATGTTATTAGCACATCCTGGTTTGCATAGCGGTCATATATCAACGGGGTACACGCGACACGCGTGCACCAGCGAAAGGAAACATCTTATATCAGTATATATGCGCTGTGATTACAACTTCAGAGCTATCATTTAAATCACGATGATGGATTACTACCTCTGTAATTTTTAAATTTTTATTGTTAACCAGACGCCCATTTACAAGCTCCATAGGAAATATTGCAGACTCTGATACGTCAAAAATGGACTTCGTAAATACTTGCCCTTTTGAATCAATCGGAAAAACGACGACTCCATTAAAAGGTCTTAATCGGAAATCTGAGTTTTTGTCATTCATTTTTATGTAAATCTGACCCTTGAAATTAGGCGGGACAGCAATTACAAAACCGTTGACAATAAAAACTTGCCGACAAACAAAAAAAATATTTAGAACTATTATCAAAAACATGATAATATGACTCGCCAATTTATTTAGAATTCTTATCTTTTTAATCGTGATGATTAGGATTAAACAAACAAACTCAATAACAATAAATCGAAAAAAAACATCTTCAGATATATATGTAAATTTCCATTCCAGAAATGTTGCTGTTAAAGCAAATGCGGTCAAACCAAAATTCGCAATTGTTAAAAATCTTAACATTCTACTCATCGCTATTCTTCCTCCTTCTTAAAATCCTCTTTGCTCGGCTTTATTGTTTGTACTGGTTGTTGTATATTATTAATTTTTCTCATTTGTTGATCTAACCCCCCCCCCGCTGTCGCAAGGCTCCAGCCTTGTGACACGCATGCTAAGTATGTGCCATGCATTTAGGACAGTACTATGTTAGGCAACCAAAATATTACATCCTCACAAAACATCTATCCAAAAAACAGTTGCAAAACTTCCAAAATATAATCCTCCCAGATTTCTGAATTTATAATTGCAGCTCATACGTTAAAAATACAAAATCCAAGATGAAACGGATATCCGGGCTTTGCAAATTCAATACTTTGCATGCGGGCCAAAAGGCTGGAGCCTTGCGGCAGCGATCAAAAAGCCCTTTCTGCAGCTGGGGGTATCCGATGTCTTTAAATCAACTTTTGCCTATAAGCATCTGCGGCCAGCCTTTTGACAGTATTATAATTTAAAATACCACTTTCTTCCACTATAACCCTTTCAGCCAATTTAAACCACTCTAACGGTATGCCATCAATTGGTTTCTCTGGGACAAATTGATACTCATATTTAGTTATTTCATTCAAATCCATTTTTTTGATAACAGATGTAGCTAATCTTGAAAGTCTATTAATTTCTTCACTTCTTTCAATATCATAAAACAAATTGGGCTGGTCAAGAAATCGCTCTTCCGCGATTTGCACCGATTCCAAAAAATAGACAATGGCACTATTATCATTAATATCCCACCATGCATCTCTCACGTTCTCCAGGGAATATTCCTTGTTTAAAAGTCTACCCCTATCTTCAGTGGTTAAAAAATGCCCTATTCGTTGATATGAATTTTTAGATATATCACCCCAAACAGCAGACCATATAGTTGTTTTCGATAGATAAAATGAAGCTGTAAAAAGACTGTCGTAATATCTGGAAATAGTTAAACCCAATGTTAGATAAAATCCAACTTTAACTTTCTTAATATACAATCCTTGAGCTCCGGTAATTGTGTCTTTAACTTCTTTATAGCCTAGCTCTTTTAGTCCTAATTCAGTAAGCTTTATAAGTTTGCTTTTGGTAAGTTTCATTAGTTAATTAGTTTGGTTTTTTTTTTGGCCAATATATGTAGGTGAGCCGGGTAAGTATTTAGCAGCATCGGGATTATAATATATGGTTTGTTTTGCCCCCTGCTATCGCAAGTCCTTGCGGCAGCCTGGGTAGCGATCAAAAAGCCCTTGCGGTAGCTGGGAGACCGTCCAAACCAGCCGTCTTGGCGGTTGAAAAGTAGGATATCGCGTTGCAAATTGCCATGATTATAGCGCTTGACAGCCAAAGCCAGTACCCCGCCTTATAGGCTACAATATTCTTATAAGTGCCTGCCTCGTCGGCTACTATCCGCTTGAAGAACAAGAATGATATCATAATCAGCACCGCGACAACGCTGCATATCAGCGAACCTAACGGCGCGCGCTTATGGTAAAACCACGATGCAAACAGAACGGGGTTTGCCAGCCACGTCAGACCCGCTCCTCCGAGAAATACGCCGATTATTCCTGAAAACAGCACCGCTAAGGAATCTCCGCAAGATGCAGTTGTGCAATAGCACTTTTGGGTGAGTGACAACAGATACACTCCTATGCTTAAAATGTAGGCTATGTCACGTGGTGATTTGCCGAAATATTTCCTTTTCATCATTTTCCAAACCCAACGCTGGCTCCTGATCGTTTACCCAATATTTGTCCTTTACAAAAAGGCAATATAAATTTCTTACTCATCAACATTAGTTTGTGCATAAAACTACAACGATTCCTTTAAAATTAACTATGCTGTCGGCTAAAGAATCTGCAACAAAGCCGGATGAGAAACTTGCATCCGGGATTTGCATAGCGTTCACTTATCAGCAGGGTACACGCGACACGCATACACCAGCGGAGAAATATATTAATACAATATGCGGTGATTTCTTTTGCCTGCGCTTTCACTTTCATTTGTAAATGAAAATAATTATTTATGAACACTCCAAATTTACGACTGCCTGTTGATGATAGTGGTGACACTACTTTGTCAGTATATGATTATTCCTCATTTGGCGTGGGATACATCGCAGCTCAAAAGCCTGGCGTACCCGTAACTATCCAGTTTAATTTGTTTGTTTTCAACCATTGGATAGCATGGTACCCCAAAGGTATTTTTAAGGGAGCGCTTAAGTGATCCAGGAGGACAAGAACACGACGCCGGGAAGCCGACAGCGGTTAAAAAACTCATCACGTAATATTTGTATATTTTTCTCGATTTTTTTAAATAATTTCTATTCTTTATATCAATTATTGTCCATTTTTTTGAACTTACCTGGACATATTTTGCCGGAGCAGGTTGGCTTAACAGCTGGCCAAAATCCCACCAATATTTTGAATTAAACAGATGTTCGCATTTTTAAAAAACAGGTGTCGGGGCCAGTACTTGCAAATGCCAGATCACACTATTGTTTGGTAGAATTACGGGTGGTGACGCTACTTTGTCAGTGTTTATGTTTGAGATAGTTAAAGTCGATGGATTATTGGATGTTTGGCAGGGTGTTTGCTGTATTTTACCTGTTCCGAAATACACAGTTTTTCAATGGAATAACTGATCATAGTCATTTTTTTTAGTTTAAAAAATGGGGATATTTGTTTATCAATTCCCGGTAAACACCCGCATTGAATCTTGCCAGTTTATTACTCATTTATATTAATTCAATAGTAATGAAAACTATACTTGTTCTCACCGATTTTTCAGATAATGCTGCTCATGCAGCTCAGTCAGCTGTGAAACTTGCCGGCAAGCTTCATGCTAATGTTTTGTTATTTAATGCTTACCAAACTATTCCGGTAACCAATTATTATACCAGCACCCCATGGGGAGGAGAAGATACTTCTTACTGGGAACATCAGAGTAAAAATCATATTGCTGATTTTCAAAATCACCTCGAATCAGTAGTCAGCGAGATCCCTCCGGAAGAATTTAAACCGGCCATCAGCAACTTATGCGGGGAAGGGAGTTTGGGAGAGCTGGTAAAAGAAATTGACAAACGGTATGATATTGAGTTGATTGTGATGGGTTCCCGGTCTGACAATTCGTTCGAGCATATCTTTTATGGGAGCGATACCTATTCTGTAATTGAGCATGCCAGCCGTCCTGTTTTGATTTTACGGACAGAAACCGAATTAAAAAAACTTGATAATGTTATAGTGGCAACCAATTTTAGCCAGGAAGATCTCAAAAGCCTGCGCTACCTCACCAGGCTTGGTCAAATATTCAACACAAAATTTGAGCTGGTACATATTATGCCATCGGAAGAAACCGGGACGTTAAAAACAGAAAAGGAGATTGATTTTATGGAGCAGGTAGCCGGTTTAAAGTATCCGCATATTGCTTTTAAAGATGTTAGGGGGAAAGAGGTGATTCAAAGGCTCAATCGCTTGTGCGAGGAGGATAACGCGGATGCTCTTGCCATTATTCATCATCCGCGCTCGTTTTTTTCACGGATGCTTAAACTAAGCCTCGCCTATAAAGCGCTTGACCAGCAGAAGATTCCGTTGCTGGTATTCCCGGCAAAAATGGATTTAGAAAACTAATATCCGTCAAAAAAATTATTGGATGGCAACATTCCCTTCGTATGACTTTTTAAAAACCTGGGGCGAAAAGGAAAGCATAAACTCTTCTGCTTTTTTAACCATATCTGCCGAGCCAATAAAAATTGCCGATCGCTGGTGAAGTTCTTCTACTTCAACATCAAGTATTCTTTTGTATCCATTAGAAGCCCGTCCGCCTGCCTGTTCAACAATAAATGCCATGGGATTACATTCATACACCAATCTCAGTTTACCCTTATGTGCTCCCGATGTAGGGGGATAAATAAAAACACCACCTTTAATCAAAGTCCGGTGCAAATCAGCTACCATTGATCCTGTATATCTTGAGGTATACGGCCTGTTTGTTTCTTTGTCTTCTACCTGGCAATATTTTATGTATTTTTTCACTCCATCGGGGAAATAATTATAATTTCCTTCATTTATAGAATAGATATTGCCCGCATCCGGTACCCGCAGATCCGGGTGAGACAAACAAAACTCTCCTATGGAAGGGTCGAGCGTAAAGCCATTTACCCCCTTCCCGGTAGTATAAACAAGCATCGTGGAGGATCCGTAAATAATATAGCCTGCAGCTACCTGTTCGGTTCCTTTTTGAAGCGTATCATCAAGTGTAGCGGCCCCGGTTAACGATTTGCGCCGATAGATGGAAAAAATGGTACCAATACCTACGTTGACATCAATATTGGAGGATCCATCTAAAGGATCAAGCGCTACTATATATTTTGCATCCTTTGATACTTCAGAATCAATGTAAATGTATTCGTCATTTTCTTCTGAAATAACGATGCAGCACTCGCCTCCGCACTGTAGGGCAGCAATAAATTGCTCATTGGCATAAAGGTCTAATTTCTTTTGATTTTCACCCTGCACATTGACAGAGCCGGCTTCCCCCAAAATATCAATAAGACCTGCTTTATTAATTGCCCTGTTAACAATCTTTGCTGCGATCGCTAAATCCCGGAGCAGTCTTGACAATTCTCCTTTAGCAAATGGAAAATCCTGTTGCCTTTCAATAATAAACTGGCCTAATGTTTTAACAATACTCATAATTCTTATTTAAAACTGTTTCTCCTCAACTTTTATAAAAACTGCTTTGCGGCATTACAGAGATTACCAAAAAGACGGACTATTTATAATTTATGAAGCGGAAGTCAACCTGCATCTTTTACAGCCTGAAATATTTAAATATACCGCTATTGATGGCAACTCATACAGGAATTCATCAAGATATTTACTACAACGATATCGTTCTCCTGTATTTGGTTAGTGATGTATATTGGTACTCCGGGCTCATTATTTATTATCTCTTGTAAAATCATTAATAGCCATCCGCCAGTTAAAGAATTTGCTTCCGCTTTTTGATGTGCCTGATATAACTGTTAAGTAGCTCCGATCAAAAAATGAAGCTAAAGCAAATACCTGTAAGCCGCTTTGCGGGTTAAACAGTGTACCAGGGGCATAACCTTTCTCGTTGTTTTTTGCACGCTTCTGGTCGAATGCAACTTTGCTGTTTACAAATTCGGGATGTGTTTTTTCACCAGTCATAAAAGGCACCATGTAATCAACCGATTTTTTGATGGATGCTCCATTTGGAGTTTGATAGATAAAATAATTTTTGCCGGTATTCCTGTAAATGGCAATACAGGTTGATAGGAGTGGTTCAAGGTCATAAATATGATAATGAAAAGCATCCCTTTGTTCAAGATCATGAGTTGTGCCATCGGGATTTAAATTAACCGCAAGTTGTTTTTCCAGCTCAGTTATAATAAGATCATCATACTTATGATCATGCAAGGTATAGGCTATAAGCGTGATCATTTTAATCCGGTGCGAATTCCAGTTGTTTATGGCTGTGCTTTTGCCTGGCTTTGCCGATGCGCTGTTTACCTCAGCATCGGCAATACTTTGCAGCCATTGATCAATTATTACCCTGTTGGCTAATTGAACATCATTCCGGACCAGGTCATACCCGGTAACCATATCTTCCAGCTTGGTTTCATTGATCGGGTCGCCGGTGGCAACGTTGGTTTTTGCCCAGGCCAGGAGGTATTCAGTGGCTTTATCCAAATAGGTTTTGTTACTATCGTACTTATAAGCAAGAGCCAGCGCGTATACTTTATAAGCATCCTCAACGGCCTTTAAGCTTGCTGTTTTTTTAGGATCGCCTTCCAATAATCCCTGTGATAATATTTCCTTTATAGGATTTGGCGATTGGCTAAGTGCCTGTTTCGCGGTCATTAAAAAAGGATCAAAGGCCTTTTTGTAACTTAACGATTCTTTTTCATCAAGATGTATGGCCTTACGCATTGCAGCAACCTCCTTGTTATTAAGGCTTACCAATTGCGCTTTAGCTGGCAAAATCATAGCTAACAAACCCAACCCGCATATTATTTTCTTCTTCATTTTTTTAGTTTCCAATTTTAACTACGTAATAATGCAGGTAGTTTATAAAGCATACTTTTCGCCATCAATCCTGGTGAAATCC
Source organism: Mucilaginibacter sp. P5_A6 (assembly GCF_056400585.1). Taxonomy (NCBI): domain Bacteria; kingdom Pseudomonadati; phylum Bacteroidota; class Sphingobacteriia; order Sphingobacteriales; family Sphingobacteriaceae; genus Mucilaginibacter; species Mucilaginibacter sp. P5_A6. Next base: position 79,984 of record NZ_JBFUKZ010000026.1, read on the forward strand.
CATCGCGCCGGACTAAAAGCATCAACCAGCATGCCTTCTTCCAAACAAACGCAACCATGTATGGTATAAGGCGGTACATAATAACCATCGCCTTTGCTAATGATTTTTTTGGTATCGCCCATGGTCATTTCAAAAACGCCACTTTCCACATAACTCACCTGCGAATGTGCATGGCTATGTAAAGTGCCGCAGCTGCCTTTGTTAAATTTTACTTTTACCAGCATTAGCTTATCATCAAACCCTAAAACCTGGCGCTGAACGCCGTCGCCCGTTATTTCCCAGGTAGTATTATGTTCGTACAGAAATAAATTGCTTTGTATCATATTATTAGTTTTTTAAGCTGCCGGCCGCATTGATAACATTTTTTTTGTTGGCCAAACGTTTTTGTCGCAGCAAAGCTTCAAGGTAATAGTAATCAGCATAAATAATTGGTACATCTATCTCGCTTTGGGCGGGTTTATGCCCTGTGCTGTGTAATAGCAAAAAACCTTTTGCACTATCCGGCTGTGCCTGGTAATTTTTGCTCAGGCTGTTCAATATCTTATCGGCGGTTGTTTTGTATACCCTGGCATTTTTACTATAGGTGCTCAGCTCGTAAAGAGCCGATGCCGCAATTGCCGCCGCTGACGCATCACGGGGCTGACCAGGTAATTTGGCAGCATCATAATCCCAGTAAGGAACCAGGTCGGCAGGCATGGTAGGATTACTAAAAATATATTTGGCAATTTTTTCGGCTTGTTGCAGGTATATTTTATTGCCGGTTTCCCGGTAGCACATGGTATAACCATATAATCCCCAGGCTTGCCCCCGGGCCCAGGATGAACTATCGGCAAAGCCCTGGTGGGTTTGTTTATGCAGCACTTTGCCAGTCTGCGGGTCATAGTCAATTACGTGGTATGAGCTATAATTGGGCCTGAAATGATTTTTCATGGTTGTATTAGCATGTGCCACGGCCACTTTGTAAAAACTGGAATCGCCGCTTAATTTAGTGGCTTCAAACAGCAATTCGAGGTTCATCATATTGTCTATGATCACGGGAAACTGCCAATCTTTACGGTTATCCCATGATTTGAGGCAGCCTACAACAGGATTAAAACGGGTTATTAACGTTTTGGCCGATTGAATAATCACCTCTTTATATTCAGCATCGTGCGTAAGGCGATAGGCATTACCAACGCTGTTATAAACTTTAAAGCCCATATCATGTGTTACGCCATTGGTTTTTTCGGCCTCCATTGCAGTGGTATAGGGTATGGATTGTTCTTTCCAGAACTTATCGCCGGTATATTCATACAGGAACCAAAGATTCCCGGCAAAAAAACCGCTGCACCAATCTTTAGTAGGTACAATAACCAAATCGCCGTTAGCATTCAGTGCGCGCGGAGATAACAGGTTGGGATTAGCTGCTGCTTTTTTTGCCTTATCAGTTTCATTAAGCAACAATTTGGTTTGATGCTGGGCAAAAACGAAGGCTTTATCAGCATTATTTTGCGCAAAAAGACTGAACGTTATTCCGTTAAATAAAATCAGTGGCAGTAGGTGTTTAATTTTCATAGAATATTTTAAAAAAAATGCCGGCCTTAATTGACTACCTTAATTTTGATCACCAGTTTCTTTACAATGTCATAGCCGGGTACCTTGATGGTAGGCCGGTGTGCATCCTGCGGAAAAAACAGGTAAAAGGTTCCGGGTTCAGCGGTGTAGTAAGTGCCCTCGGCAGTGTAAGCGGCTCCATCTTTTGCCTCATTATAAGGTTTTGTAACAGTTGCACTGCTTACAGCAGCTACGCCTATTTGTTCTTTGCCTTTTATTACATATTGCAGGTCAATATATTTTTTATGCGATTCCCAGCTTGTTTTTTCCAGGTCTTTTGATGGGCTTTCAGTAATACTGGCATAGGCGTTTTCTCCATCAATGGGATGTTTACCTACACTAAGCGTATCTAAGTTTTGCTCTTTTATAAACAGGAACACCTTATCCCAAACCGCTTTATTGGCATGGTATTGTTTATAAAACTCAACTGCATTAACCGATGGATACACATTCAACCTGATATGGTTGCTCCAGTCTTTGCTTTTCAGCCATTTTTGGGCGGTTTTTGGGTTGATGCTATCATTCTTAATTTGTTGTGCGGTCACGGTGTTTTCCATGGTTACCAAACTAATTATTGCTAAGATCAGCTGATGTACGGGTTTAATTTTCATAGTTTTATTCGACTTGATTTATAAGTTAATGGAAACCGTAATTGGTAAAACAGTACCATGATAAATCAATATTACAATGTATTCCCTTAAATTGCATTGCAAACGGGTATTAATTCTACGCAAACGTTATAGTTATGGCAGGCAGATTTATAAGGCTGATTATAACCTTATAAGCGCTATTTGTGTTTTGGTTTACGTGTACATTTAAGCTGATTAAGCTGTAGCTGCAATTAAATTGCTAATGTTATATAAGATTTTTTATATTGTGGAACTGCCAGCATAATCCGGTCGAAATTGCTTCGAGTTAACAGTTATGAATTTCAACGCTATTACAATAAAAGACATTGCCCGGGAACTTAATCTGTCTATATCCACGGTTTCAAAAGCATTAAGGGATAACTACGAAATCAGTGAGAAAACAAAAAAGAGAGTAAACGATTACGCAGAAAAACATAATTACCGGCCTAATCCTTTTGCCCAAAGTTTAAAACATGGGCATAGCAGGTCACTGGGTATAGTTGTGTCAACTTTTGAAAATCAGTTTTTTTCGCAGGTGATTAATGGGGTTGAATCTGTTGCCCACAAAACGGGATATAACGTTATCATTACGCAATCGCATGAATTATATGACCTCGAGGTAAAAAATATCAATCACCTTGCCCATCTCTCTATTGATGGTTTGCTGATCTCCTTATCAAGCGAAACCAGGGATTTTGAGTGCCTGCAAAAACTGCATCAGCAGGGCTTACCAATTGTTTTTTTTGATCGCATTACTGATGAAATAGATACACACAAGGTGATTGCCGATAATTTTAAAGGGGGGTATGATGCTACCCGCCATCTCCTCGATTCGGGTTATAAACGGATAGCCCATATTACAAGTCCGCCCAATATATCAATTACAAAAGAAAGGCTTGCCGGTTACAATCATGCATTGGCCGAAGCCGGGATAACAGTACCTGATAATTACATTAAACATTGCCCGGATGGCGGCAGGGACATAAACGAGATTGAGAATGCGCTGAAGGAATTGCTTTCGCTGAATGAAAAGCCGGATGCCATTTTCACAACATCCGACAGGATCACAACCGTTACCCTGTACCTGCTTAATAAATTTAAAATAAAGATCCCCGAAGAAATTGCCCTGATCGGTTATACCAACAACTCCCTGGCCGAAGTGTTAAACCCTGCATTAAGCTCTATTTATCAGCCGGCTTTTGAAATGGGACAAAAAGCGACAGAAATGCTGCTAAATCTCATATTAAGCAAGAAACCCGCCACCCGGTTTGAAACTTTGGTTTTGCCAACCCAGCTGTTTATACGTAAGTCAACCACTCCAAAAAAGTAGAAACGGCTATCAGTTTATTTGTACCCTTAGTGTTCCCAGATTGAGATAGCTTATCCCCTTGTAATAAGTCGGAGTTTAGGCCTGTTTTTTAGGTTAACGAAAACGATGTCGTAAATAAATATGCCAAAAGCATCTGCACGGTATCGTAATCGGGATATTTTTGATAGGTGCAGTAAAACATATTCCAATTATAGATCCTGCATACCTGGTAAAATATTTAATAAAAATGAAACGAAAGCTGTTCGGTTATGCGCCCTTCGTGTTTTTAATTGTATTAAATACAATCATTAATGTTGGTGGGTATAGACCCAGCCTGTATCAATCATCTCAGAGGCTGTCTAAAATAAAGAAACAGACCGTCATTGCGAGGTACGAAGCAATCCCCGACTATGCAGATCGGATTTGCAAAGCTACCCTGTAAGGTGGGGATTGCTTCGTACCTCGCAATGACGCGTGGAGATGTGGTTCATTAGAAGTATAAAAACATTAATAAATCAAATTTAGACAGCTAACATCAATAATTGAGGCTGATAATTGGTTTCTAATTAAAGGCGGTTAATTACTAACAAAAAAAGTAAATGCTACTTACAAAAAGGTTAATATTCTTAACACTAATTTCCTGCATCGGGCTAACTCCAATCTGTTTTGGCCAGCAAAAGATCCGTTTAACCAATAACTGGGAATTTTTGAAAAAAGACCTCGGTGGAATATGGGAAGCCATAAGGCCTGTAGGAGCCGGAAAACTCGAATCGTTGCCTATGTGGACACAGGTATCCCTTCCACACTGCTTTAATGACCGCGACGCCGTTGACCCGGATGGAAATTATTACCAGGGCCCCGGGTGGTACCGCACCCGCCTAAATATAAATAACCCTTATCAAAACGGCCGTACCCTGTTGCACTTTGAAGGCGCAGGGCAAAAAACAGATGTGTATGTTTACGATATAAAAGTAGGTTCGCATTTGGGAGGCTATGATGAATGGACAGTAGATATTACACAAGCTGTTGCCGACTTTAAAAAAACTGCCATTTTTGCCAAACAATTTAAAGGGAACATCCCTGTAGAGATTCGCTGCGATAACTCACGTAACCTGGAAACCATCCCCTCGCAATTATCTGATTTTAGTGTATACGGAGGATTATACCGGCATCTTAACCTGGTTTACCAGCCTGTTTTAAGCATTGATAAAATATATGCCAGCGCCGTTGTTGATGCAAAAGCTGCAAACGGCTGGTTAAATACCAATTTAAGCTTTTACAACCCAACAGGTATAGGGTCTGTCACCGGCGAATTGCTGGTTAAGGATGCCTTGGGCAAGGTAGTTGGGCGGAAAAAATATACAGCCGATAATTTACAGCAAAGCAATACCTGTTCCATCGGGAAAATAAACGTCAGTAAACCTCATTTATGGACCACCGATGCCCCTTATTTGTACACCATTGAGGTTACCTGCATTGCGGGGGGACAAACGTATACACAAACAGACAAGGTTGGGTTTCGCAGTTTCCTGTTTGCAGACCACGGACCTTTCTATCTTAACGGTAAACGCCTGTTGCTTAGGGGAACCCACCGTCATGAAGACCATGCCGGTGTTGCCGCAGCCATGACAGATAGCATGATGCGTGAGGAAATGCAGCTGATAAAAGATATGGGGGCCAACTTTATTCGCCTGGGGCATTACCAGCAATCACGTACCATTTTAAACCTGTGCGATAGTTTAGGTATTTTGGTTTGGGAAGAAGAGCCCTGGTGCCGTGGCGGTTTAGGCGGCGATGCTTATAAAGCGCAGGCCCGCAGCATGCTTACCAATATGATACAGCAGCATTATAATCATCCTTCAATTATATTATGGGGCCTGGGTAACGAGAACGATTGGGACGGCGATTTCAAGGAATTTGACAAGCAAAAGATAAGGGCATTCATGAGCGAACAAAACAACCTGGCCCATCAGCTTGATCCATCCCGCAAAACTACGCTGCGCCGTTGCGATTTTTGTAAAGATATACCCGATGTGTATTCTCCTACAATATGGGCCGGGTGGTACAGGGGATTTTATACCAGCTATAAAAAATTCACCCGGGATGAATTTGAAAAAGTGCCTCATTTTATCCATGCCGAATGGGGTGGCGATAGCCATGCAAACCGTCACTCGGAAGAACCTGACAGGGCCCTGGAAAAAATAATTACCGATACCGGCATTAATAAGCTTTTAGTTGATTCCACTTTATTTGGCGGCACTACACACATATCAGAAAACAGCGATTGGAGCGAAAGTTATATCTGCAACCTGTTCGACTGGCATTTAAAGGAACAGAAAAATATGCCATGGTTAACCGGCTCCGCTTTTTGGACCTTCAAAGATTTCTCAACCCCCATCCGTCCGGAAAACCCCGTGCCTTATGTGAATCAAAAAGGGGTGGTTGAGCGTGATCTTACAAAAAAGGAGTCCTACTATGTAATTCAATCCTATTGGAGCACTAAACTAATGGCTCACATTTACGGGCACAGCTGGCCGGTAAGGTGGGGCGAACACAATGAAGCCAAAATGATAAAAGTATATGCTAATGCCGATAAGGCAGAGCTGTTTGTAAACGGGAAAAGCTATGGCATTAAAAAACGCAATCCGCAAAATTTCCCGGCGGCGGGCTTAAGATGGATGGTTGTTTACAATAAAGGGAAAAACAATATTAAAGTTGTTGCCTATAAAGGAAAAGCCGCAGTAACCGATACCATAAGCCAGGATTATCAAACCGAAAAATGGGATAAACCGGCCAGGTTGCTGTTAACCAAAATAGCCGATAAAGATGGTGTGGCTACCGTACAGGCAACCCTGGTAGATAAAAATGGCATACTATGCCTTGATGCCGCTAACTGGATAAATTTCTCGCTGGCAGGCAAGGGCATATTACTTGATGACCTGGGTACATCCAAAGGCTCGCGTAAAGTGCAGGCTTATAACGGCAGGGCTATCATAAGTGTTAAACTGAATGCCGGAAGTTCTGTTATCGGCGTACAATCTGCCGGTTTACCCGCCCAATTTTTAAACCTGTAGCATAATGAATTATAAAATTATTTCTCCGTTATGCCTTATCACCTTATTGCTTTGCGGGTTTAAAACAAGTAACGATATTAAACAACAGGTTGAAAGTACCTTACGCCCATATGTTTTAAAAGAGGCAGCCTGGGCTATGCAGCAGCAGCCGGTAACCGTTACTGCACAAACCTGTGCCCGTAGTGCCGGGGCTAAACATGATTTTTATTCGGAAGGTGATTACTGGTGGCCCGATCCTAAAAATCGCAACGGCCCTTACATTCAAAAAGATGGCCTCACCAATCCCGATAATTTTGTAGCGCACCGTTTAGCTATGATTCGCTTTAGCCGCATTATAGGTGCATTATCCTCTGCATATAAACTTACACATAATACAAGGTATATTAAGCAGGCTATGATCCATCTGCAGGCCTGGTTTATCAATCCCGAAACCTTAATGAACCCCAATTTGCAATATGCGCAGGCATTAAAAGGCATTACTACCGGCAGGGGTATTGGTATTATTGATACCATCCAGCTAATGGAGGTGGTGCAGGGTTTAATGGTTATGGAGAATGATCCCAGGATGGATAAAACATTAGTAAAGGGTATACGCAACTGGTTTGCACAATACCTTACCTGGCTAACCACCAGCAAAAACGGGTTGGAAGAAAAAGCTGCGAAAAACAACCACGGTACCTGCTGGACCATGCAGGTTGCCTGCTTTGCCAGGTTTACACATGATACCGCTTTGATGGATACTTGCACTAACCGTTACAAAACTATTTTATTGCCCAACCAGATGGCTGCCGATGGTAGCTTGCCGCTGGAGCTAAAGCGAACCAAGCCTTTTGGTTACTCCATATTTGATTTGGATGCTTTAACAACGCTTTGCCAGGTATTGTCAACACCACAAAATAATTTATGGGAATATGAAACAACCGATGGCCGATCTGTAAAAATGGGTATAGCATATTTGCACCCTTACCTTGCCGACAAAAATAAATGGCCGTTTGCACATGATGTAATGTATTGGCAAAACTGGCCTGTAGCACAGCCATCACTTGTTTTTGGCGCCGTTGCCTATAATAATAAGGAATGGCTTAACACCTGGAAAGGCCTGGATCACGACCCTAAAGTAGAAGAAGTGATCAGGAATTTGCCGGTAAGGCATCCGTTGATATGGATTGATTAAATCATGATGAGAAGAAATTTAGCTATAACCGGATGTTTGCTTACAGCATTATTAAATACCGGCTTAGCCTTTGCCCAGGACAAAGGTGATGAGGATAAAACAATGGCAAACCAGGCGAAGGACCGCGACAAAAAAGCTATTGACGATGCTGTAAGCGGCTGGTGGACAGCCAGCATGAAAACACATGATGCACGTGTAGCCTGGTGGCGGGATGCGCGTTTCGGCATGTTTATTCACTGGGGGATCTATTCACTTCCGGGCGGCGAATGGAAGGGTAAAAGGGTGGATGGTTATGCCGAACACCTGATGCGTAAAGAGAAAATACCACGTGCCGGATACCTGGAACTGGCCCACCGGTTTAACCCGGTAAAATTCGACGCGGATAAATGGGTAAAAGCAGCCAGGCAAGCCGGCATGCGTTATTTGATCATCACCGCCAAGCATCATGATGGTTTTGCCATGTATAACTCTAAAGTATCTGATTTTAATGTGGTGAAACAAACCGCCTGGAAGCATGACCCCATGGCCTACCTTTCGGCAGCATGTAAAAAATACGGGATAAAATTCGGCTTTTATTATTCACATGCCTTTGACTGGGAACACCCGGATGCACCAGGCAACGATTGGGACTATAAAAATCCTGGCGGCGACCTGAACCTGTATGGCGGACGTGATTGGTACGACCTTCATCCCGAATTGTTGCCTAAAGCTGTAAGGTATGTGGATGAAAAAGCCATACCACAAATTAAGGAATTGCTGAACCTGTATCACCCGGATATTTTATGGTTTGATACACCGCAAAAACTCCCGCTATCCGAAAATATCCGCATCCTGCAGGCAATCCGCGAAACAGATCCCGATGTTGTGGTGAACGGCAGGCTGGCCCGCAGTGCTAACCTTAATATGGGCGATTACAGAAATACGTCCGATCGTCCTGCCGAGTTTTTTCCGGTTGATGGCGATTGGGAGGCTATACCCACCACCAATGAATCATACGGTTATTCTAAATATGATAAGAGCCATAAACCCCTGGGCTTTTTTATACAGTTGCTGGCTAAATCGGCTTCGCGGGGTGGTAATTTACTAATGAATATTGGCCCCATGGGCGATGGTGAGTTTGCCCCGGAGGATGTAAATATTTTAAACGGACTGGCTAAATGGATGAATAAAAATTCGGAAAGTATTTATAAAACCACCAAAACACCTTTACCTTTTCAAAGCTGGGGGGTATCTACCCGTAGGGGCAATCTTTTATACCTGCATGTGTTCAATTGGCCCATTAACAATAATATTATAGTAGGAGGGATAAAAAGCGACATTAGCAGGGCTTATTTATTAGCAGATCCATCAAAGAAAGAATTATCATTTAAACGTATCGATTCGTTGGATGTACGTATAAATGTTCCGTCACGGGTGCCCGATCAGGCAAATACCGTTATTGTGCTGGAAACAAAAGGTGCTATTCAAACAGATTCTGTACGATTACTATCCGGCGCTGACGTTATAAACCGCTTGCTGGCATTTGATGCCAAATTGATAGGCAAGGGTTTTGGTTTTGGCGATGGCAAAACCGGCAAATATTATGTGGAAGGATGGAGTAAAAAAGACCAGTTAATTAAATGGGATTTCAGGCTCATACAACCCGCTGCTTATAAAATTGTATTAAAATATTTGGCAGATAGCACTGATGCAGGCAGCTATCAAATTACAATAGGCAACCTGGTTAAAAAGGCCGAGGTGTTATCATCTGCAAAAGAAGAAATTAAAACTATCGACCTGGGCGAGGTAAGCTTGTCGCCGGGTATACATACCCTGCAAATTACCCCGGTAGCGATAACAAAAAGCGCGTTAATGAAAATCCTCGAAATTCAATTAGTGCCCGTAACAGAAAAATAATGATCAAAAAAACAGGTAACTATATACCAGTTGGGATATGATTAAGAATTAAAAAGAGGTTGTAAAATATAAATCCAAATAGCAATGATAGTAGCCAATATAGTAGCAAGTGCTGCCCAATCAACAAGTGATATATTCTTAATTCGATTGATGATAGGTCTTTTTTGTTTTGCAGCAATATTGTTTTGTGTAGATGTATTAATTAAGTCAGGATTTTTTAAACGGTTCTGATCCGTTTCGTATCTTTCCTTAAGCTTATCTAAAATACTTTTACCCATAAAAACGAGCCTATTGATTTAGCCTCTTAAATTAGTAAATGTTTTACAATTAGAAATTATCTTTATTATTTCCCGCCATTGCTTCAATTAATGTTTTGCTTAAATCTTCGCCCACAGATTGCGTTAATTTAAGATATGGTTGAATATCCTTTTTGTACTCCCCGCTACCTTTTTTATACTTTGGGTTTATGGCAAGATCTGAAATATCATAATTATGTTTAGACCAAAGAGCATGCCCTGCAAGTTCATAATCCTGTTCTGAAAAATCCGTTATCTCATAGCGATATTTACCATCCTTAACGGTTACAAACACGGTATAGCTTAATGTAAATCCTGCCGTAACAGATATATTCCAACTATCTTTTAGTACCCCAGTAGCCGTTCCTTTGCCTATTAATTTGCCCGCTTCTTTATCATCCATCTGCAGAACATAATTAGCCTTTTTAAAGGCAGTAGCAAACCATGAACGGGCCTTACTATACAGTTCGTCTTTTTTTCCTGTGGCCGTTACAATAGCATTATAAGTTACTTTTTGAGTTGCGCTATCAATAGGAAGCGTTTGGGATTTGGCCGATAAGCCAGCGATTGCCATTACAGCGATAAGGATTGATTTTTTCATTCTGTGGTGTTTTAGAGTAGCAATAAAATTTAGTACAATTCAATTTATCCTTTTTTTCTACAGGCGGTTTATCTAAAAACGAGGTCTTGATTACAGCATCAAAGCCGCCGTTAATGGCAAGCTTTGTGTCGTATTTTTTTCAGCCCTGGGTTTAGGTGTTTTTTCTTTCTTTGTTTTCGTAACATGAAATTAGGGTTTTGTAAATTAAACGTTTTCTGTTGATATTTTTGATTGAATCCTCAAATCTTACCACATCCTTAACAACAACACGTCTTTTAGCGGCATTTTCATAGCCAAACGCAGTTGCAAAATAAACGTTTCAAAAGTTGTAGCTTTCGCCGAAAAGCAAACTGGTATAATGCATCCGGGAATTTGATCAGTCCAAAACTTCTTTAACACTGTTTGATGATAAATTTCTACGCTGCTCACCCTTCAATCACCAATTATAATTATTAAGCCTTGTTTTTGCCCGCTTCGGTGTACAATCTCTAAGCACATTCCTTCAATTACTTACATTTGTATTTATGTACCGTTTCTGGTCGGGGGGATGACGATATTATCAAAGAAGGTCGACGCTCATTTGCAGTAAGTATAAAATTGTTAAAAATGAATATAGTAATCATTGAGGATGAAGGGGTAGTTGCAGATGAACTTGAGGTGAATATCAGGAAATTGATAGATGAACCCGTGGATATTGTTCAGCTAAGATCGGTGAAGGAAGCTATTGCTTATTTCAAAAAATCGGAAGCTCCCGACCTTATTTTCAGTGATATCCAGCTGGGCGACGGGTTAAGTTTTGAAATATTTGTAGCCGAACCAGTTTCCGTTCCTGTGATTTTTTGTACAGCTTATGACGAATATGCGTTAGACGCATTTAAAGCTAACGGAATAGACTACATATTAAAGCCTTTTACAATCCAAACCCTTGATCATGCACTTCAAAAATACAGGCAGCTAAAAAAAATATTTTCGGCAGATCAGACACCACAATACGATGCATTGATGCAAATGCTGGCCAACCGCGAACCACAAACGGCTTCTTCGGTACTGGTTTATCACCAGGATAAGATCATCCCGGTTAAGCTGGAAGATATAGCCATGTTTTACCTGGCTAACGAGATCACACATTTGCTCACCTTTTCGGGCAAAACCTTTTACCCCAACAAAAACCTGGACGAACTGGAAAAATTAAGCGGGAGCTACTTTTTCCGGGCTAACCGCCAGTTCCTGGTTTGCCGTAAAGCAATTACCGATGTGTCCAGCTTCTTCTCCCGAAAACTGTCCCTCAATCTTAATGTACCCTTTGGCGAAAAAGTGATCGTTAGTAAAGGCAAGGCACCTCAATTCCTCAACTGGTTAACAAAAGCCTGATGTGCTGATAGCACTTTTCTGTCGGAAATATGGCTCTTAATCAAATGTTATCCGTGCGCCTCTCCGCTACTGTGTGTGTATATCTTTATAGGACATAGTAATTTTGAAAAGGCACTCCGTTAGGAGTGAAATGTCGGTAGGATAATTAAGTACCCCACCCTTTTCGTGCCGTAGGTACGAAACTAACCACCAAATTTGGCTGTTTGTCAACGCTCATTTGACCTGAAAAGTTCAATAGTAACGTACCTATGGCACGTAAAGCTATTTTTGATCTTTTTCTACCGACATTCAACCCCTCTGGGGTTTTCCTAAAATATATGTAAAACCCCCAAGCCGGGCTCCGTAGGTGCCTCCTGCTTAAAAGCGATTTCCCCGTTTAATCGCCCGTTTCAAAAGGCGAAGCAGGTAGCCCATCCTTATTATATAAATTGGCCCCTTCGGGATTGTCAGCCCAGGCATAACGAACATATGCCGGATGCGTAACGGTATCATTCCAAACAATCACTTCATCGCCCTTAATACTTGCTTTGGCCCAAACATATTTTTTATCTGCGCCCGCTATGGCAAAATATGGCAACCCTTCTCCATCTCTTAGTTCCAGACCACTGCCTATATGGCTGAAGGTTAATATCATTTTACTGCCGTCTATTTTTACCGACTTGCAAATTGGGCCGGAATATTCCGTTTTTTGATCTCCATAAGCAAAGTGTTGCGCGGCTAATGCCAGGCGTTCGCCAATCACCTTTTTATTCAAAGGATGAATGTCATTCCATTCGCCGGCATCAATGGTTACAACCATAGCTGTATTTGACACCTGCAAAGCCTTTAATTGGCTCGATCGTAGCTCTGCCCAGTTACTTTCCGAAGGCGAATAATTTACTTCCATAAAATTGGGGAGTTGTACATACAAAAATGGCAGATTACCTTGTCCCCATTTGTTGCGCCAGTCGGCAATGAGTGCCGGCAATAGCTGTTGATACTCTTTGGGCTTATTCGTATTAGCCTCGCCCTGGTACCATACCATACCTTTAAGGGTATAAGCAATAGCTGGCGCCACCATGGTATTATACAAGCCGGTTGGCGAATTTTGCATAGAGCCAACATTAGCAGTGTTATCCGCTGGTACATCTACCTGACCTACGCAATATAGCCAATCGCCTCTCAAATCGATATTTTGCCCGTTTGCAGTAATGTAGTAAGGTTTGTCGGGAACAAATCCTCCTTTACCAGCTGTATTTACCACTTTAACTACGATGATGTTTTTACCCGGTTTAAGTAAGCCGGCAGGGATTTCATACCTGCGCGGCGGGTATTGATAAGTGGTTTTGCCAACCAAAACACCATTAATATAGGTTTGATCAGCATCTACAATCCGGCCCATAAAAATCTTTCCCGCCTGGCCCGCCATTGCTGCCGGCAAATCAATTTCCTTCCGGAACCATACCGTGCCATTCAGGTTCTTAATGCCTTGGTCGGCCCAGTAGCCCGGCAGCCAGAATTTATGCCAGAATTTAGGTTCGTAAGAAATATCGTACCACGTTTTTGGGCCGCTCAGTCCCTTGTCGGGCGCTGGTTGTTGTGTAGCAGGTGTAATTGGGGCATTACTGAAGTGTTTATTGGTATAAGCTGTATCCTTAAAGTTGTTGATGGCCTGTTGGTATTCGGGGAATTGCTTTAAGCCCGATTCGCTTATCCAGGCTTCTATAGGCGTACCGCCCACACTTGCGTTAATGATGCCGATAGGTACGTGATATTTACGATACAGCTGTTGCGCAAAAAAATAGCTTACCGCACCAAAACCCAATACATTGGCAGGACTTGCCGCCATCCACTTACCCGGCGGCAGGTCGTCATGTTGCCGGGTAACGTCGGCCAGTGTGGGGATAAAGAAATTCCTGATTTGCGGAAAATCTGCTCCTGCAATTTCATCAGGATATTTTTCCTTTACACGTTCCATAGGTATCACCATATTGGATTGCCCTGAGCAAAACCATACATCACCTATTAATATGTTTTTAACCGTAATTGAATTTGCGCCTTGTATGTTCATTGTAAACGGGCCACCGGCCGGCATAGCATCCATCACAATCAGCCATTTGCCTTCCGCGCCGGTATTTGCATGATACTTCTTCCCGGCAAAGCTAACGTGTACCCGTTCTCCCGGGGCAGCCCAACCCCATATTTTAACCTTTACCTCCCGCTGCAGCACCATATTATCACTAATCAACACAGGAAGTTTAACGTTTGCGTATGCGGATGTAGCAAAGGTTATCAATAAACTTCCAATGATATAAATTCGATGGGTAAATTTCATTTTTCTCTTGTTTATATAAAGCTGTAATTCAAAACTTAGACCGTCTAAAAATATAAAAACAGACCGTCATTGCTTCGTATCTACCTTTTAGGTATTCTATTTTCAAGGCGTAAAGGCCTGTCAGTCTGAGCCTGTCGAAGACTCGTGCGGAGAGGCCTTTGCCCGCTATGCTTCGACAGGCTACCCATGACATGTTTGGTTTTACACAAACATTGGCTTAAACGCCGGCCACGACTCACCCCGGCTACGCTACGCTGGCCGACCCTCTCTCCGGCTTATGCCGCAAAGAGGGTGCAGCTCAATTTTTGTTTTATTGCCCCTCTATGCGACGCAGTCGGAGAGAGGGGCAGACGTCCGTTAGCTAACGGATCGTCGGGGTGAGTCGACTCGCAGCCATGCGATATGCGTCATTTCCCCTTCAGAGTTTCGCGAAATTTTACAACTACCCATGATGTTTTTGCAATTAAACCTTTTTGTCATGCTGAACGTAGTGAAGCATCTATTATTCGCCATGCCTCTTCGCCCTGTACAGTCTGCGAATAGATCCTTCACTCCGTTAAGGATGACAAACCTTTTATTTCCCCTTGAGCAATGACGGCCGGCTATGTCTTTCGCCGATTAATATGAGTACAGTTTAACATGTTGTATGCTATATTCATTTACCGGTATACGTACATGCCTGCCCTGGTGATCCTGGTCCCCATTCATGCGGCGCTGATTAATCCAGTGGCCATTTTTAAAAAAGCCTTCGTCAACATTTAGCAAGCCTGCTTTTTTCCCTTTCTCAATAGCCTCAAATGTCATAACAATCCCGGTGCCCGCTATATAGTATTCATCCGGAGCTACAGCAATAATAATTACTCCCGTTTGCGGCCAGGTATCGTTCTTTGATTCTGGCGACCAGCCCAATTTGTAATCATGTGTTACCTTTAAAATATAGTTTCCCAAAGTGAGCTGCTGCGCTGCATCGCCTTTGTCAATAAGACAACCTTTAACCGCCGCTAAAGGCTGGTATTTTGTAATAAGGGGTGTAAGCTGTTTTAAGATCCCATATGCCTTTGCGATCGGTTCTTTTTCGGGGTTTTCTGTTGATTCGATGGAAAAAGGTGAAAAGCTAAGACAATTGTAGTTACCAAAGGCGAAAAATGCCTTGGCATCAACACCGGGTTCAAATTTTATCTCGGGAATAAACAATGGGTTTGGGATCCTGGTATATAAATCGCACCAGTGTTTAAAATCGGGATTATAAAAATCTGGCGCCAATAGGTCTATCTCCGGTGCCCCGGCTTTCCAGATATCCATAACATGCGGCAATGGGCCTGCACTTGGATAATCTCCCGGTTTCACCCCCGGTCTGTTCAAAGCAGCATTCAGGTACAAAGGCAGGTTGTATACTTTTTTCCCGGCTATGGCAATTTCGTTCACAAAATCTGCAAACTGCCAGGCCATAAAAATTTCGTCTGCAGCCAGGGTTTGGCCAAATACTTTTGTCCAGTTTCCTGATGTTTGGCTGCCGTTGGCCTCCCAGGTGGCTTTTAGTTCGGGCAGCAATGTAGCCTGGTTATTTTTAAGGTAGGAGAGAAGCTTATCAGGCACAGCGCTTTCAAAGGCCTTATTGGCTTCAGTATCAAAGTTACGGGCATCAGGGAGCATACCAATTTCGTTTTCTACCTGTATCATAATCACGGTGTGATCTTTACCGTCAATCTCTTTTAAGTGCTGCATCAGCCGCACATATGCCCGTTTATCTGCTTCAAGATTGTTTTTGCTCAGCGGACTCAATATTTCCTGCTGATTGCCCGAACGATCCACAATACGTGGAAACCTAGCAGGATTGGTTTTTACCCATGCAGGCACATAGCACGACATGCTGTTTTTCCAGGTTCCGAACCATAATAATACCAGTTTCATGTTATTCTGGCGCGCATTTTTGATCAGATCATCTACCAGCGAAAAATTGAATTTTCCTTCTGTTGGCTCCAACAGTTCCCAATAAACAGGCGCTATCACTGTATTGAGTTGCATAGCTTTTAGTTTGGGCCAAACCGGTTTCATGTATTCACTGCTGGATGCGCTGGAATTGCCGAGCTCGCCTCCCAGCACTAAAAAGGGTTGACCATCAACAATGAATTGAAAGTTATTGCCCGATTTAACAATCCGGGGCATCGTATTCCCGGCTGCCTTTTGTGCATGAGCATGAGTTGCATATAACCCGAATAAAAAAAATAAAGCGAATATGTTTTTCATAGTATAGTACTAAAAATTTAAAAGCCTGCTTATGTAGGAAGAATGGCTGCCGTTGCTATGCAGCCATTCAAACGATGAATCATAAAAAGGTGTTGCACTATTCCGGGTAATTAAAAATTACATGGAGAATTATTGTGCCTTTAATGCTGCTACCATGGCGCCGTAAGCCGGTTTCTTTTTGCCGTTGTTATCAAATAACAAAGGTGCATCATTTAACTTTTGCTGGGTTACTATCCAGCTGTTTTTATCCTTTTGCCCCCAAATAGTTATCCCGTAACGCTGGGCTGCGGGTACATTTTTAATGTAAGATTGTACAATATACTTATACATACTGGCTTGAAGGGCGTACAGCGTAGGCGAGGAAGCCGGATCAATTACCCTGTTGCTTGGGTTGAGTTTAACATCCAGCTCCGAAACGCGGATTTTCAACCCGGTAGCGGCCAGCTTTTTAAACATATTATCAATATCGTTATAGGAGGTACTTGTGCTGCTGTGCATTTGTGTGCCAATGCCGTGGATAGGCACACCTGCCGCCTTTAACTCTCCCACAAGCTTGACCAAACTATCCACCTTGGCCGATCCGGATTCAAGATTATAATCATTGATAAACAACAGGGCTGTTGGATCGGCCTGGCTGGCGTAAGTAAAGGCTTTGACAATATAACCGCGACCTAAATACTGGCCCCAGTAAAACGTATCAGAAGCATCGGTGCCCGCAACATACGGGCCTGCCCTTAAATTGCCGTCGTCTTTAACCGGTTCGTTCACTACATCCCATGCGTGTACCTTGGTTTTAAAGTGATTTACCATACCACTTATAAATGTTTGCAGAGCCGCATCTATTTTGGCAGCAACGGTTGCGGCAGGCAGTGGTGTGGATAAGCTGGCATCGGTAACGGTGATGTCATCAATAAAATAGGTATTGGCTTTTAAACCGATATCAATCAGCAGGCGTGTTTGCGCATCTTTGGCAACGAACGACCAGGTAACCTGGCTCCAGGTGGTATTGGTAGTTTGATCGCCCTGGTATTGCGCTGTAGGCTGAGTTGATAACCGAAACGAACCCCCTGCACCGGCCGACCGTACGTACATGGAAACATTGTAGGTAGTACCAACGGTAGTGTTCATTAAATCGCTGGCTAACTGTACTTTGTATTGTGCGCCGGGGTTGTCGGCAGCGTTAACTACTTTTAAGGCGCGTGCGCCGCCATGTATCTCGGCAGCTACCTTGGTTTCACCAAACGAGGTGCCGCCGTTGTAAGCGCTCCAGTTGGTAAAGTTGCTGCCGCTCCCTGATTCAAAATCGCCGTTCAATAATAAATTGGGTACGGTATTACCGGCAGAGCCAGGTATCAGGGACCGCAGATACGTTCCGTTTTGATTTTGATGCCAGGCCAGCGTATGCCCGTAAACCTGTAAACCGGCGGCATTAACATTGTCAACTAAAGCATCGGCCCGGGAAAAATCCAATGTGCCGTCATTTTTAACAATGGCGCCGTGCTTCATGGTATAACCAAAAGTTACGGTACTGGCCTCGCGGGTAACTATGCCACGGTCGCCATAAGTATTGGCAATAAAATCATAATCAATGGCCATGCCTATGGTAGTAGCCGATACCGATTTTAGCGGACCGACTGTATCGGTATAGCGGTTTGATAGTGTACTTTTTGCTCCGTTATAAAATTCCTTTTTACAGGATAATGTACTTATAGCAGCCAGTAGCATTAAACTCAATATAAATGATTTAATTTTCATCTTTTGTGTATTTAAATAACATAAAACTCAATATAAATGACATGTTTTTCATGTTTTGTGCCTTTTAAATGATTGACTAATAATAACCCGGGTTTTGATATTTATTCCTGTTCGGATCGCCGGCCGGGTCAACTACGCTGTTGATCTGGCTCTGTGGGATAGGCCGAAGGTTATTGAATGCCGCAACTTTAGTCGCCCCATCTGGATTATAGCGTTGAATCCGATCAATCAGTTTATTCCGCATAGCCAGGTCGGGCCAGCGGATACATTCGCCGCAAAGTTCGCGGGTACGTTCATCCAATATAAAATCAAGATTGATTTGCGACAGGGTAACCTGGTTAGCAGCCACTC
The DNA here is from genome assembly GCF_056400585.1 of Mucilaginibacter sp. P5_A6. Classification (NCBI taxonomy): domain Bacteria; kingdom Pseudomonadati; phylum Bacteroidota; class Sphingobacteriia; order Sphingobacteriales; family Sphingobacteriaceae; genus Mucilaginibacter; species Mucilaginibacter sp. P5_A6. The sequence goes on from NZ_JBFUKZ010000026.1 coordinate 98,594, forward strand.
TTGCTGCAAGGTCGGTAGCAGTCAATCCCGGGCGATAAGCGGCACGGGTGCGTAAAGTGTTAATCAGGGTAACTGCATCGGCGGGATGTCCGTCCTGCATAGCAGCCTCAGCAGCAGTTAAATAAGTTTCAGATAATTTTGATACGATGAACGGTCGACCAGAAACATCCTGGAAGTTGGCGCGTACGCTATCATCATATTTTTTCAGGTTGGGAAACTGAAAACTTGGTTTGGTTTGATTGTTCCACCATTTGGTTGGGCCTTCAACCAGGTATTTTTTACCGGCTGCAGTTAACTGGGCGGCCCGGGCATCGGTTGGTGGCAGGTATATGGCAGTATCGCCTAATTTGAAGCCCACAGTTGCCAGTTTTGCTATAAAAGCCTGCAAATCGGCACCAGTGCGAATGGTTGCCACACGCCACATTACACGGAAGGTGTTGTCATAGCGGCTATCATTAAACTTATCCGCAAAAGCCACATTATTAACGTAAAGAGTTGGCGCAAGTTGCCGCAAAGGACGTCCGTATTGTAGGGGGCGGTCGTCAATTAAGGTTACGCCTCCAACAGATGCCACGTTTTGATATAAGCAATTAAACATATTGTTGGCAATGTTTACCTTGTTGGCAAAGTCGGTGCTTGGCGAAAGGTCCTCATTGGCCGAGTTATTCAGTGGCAAACGCTCAACAGAGTACAGGATCTCCTTATTATAATCATTACCTTGTTTGTGTACCTGGCCATAGTCCTGCAGCAGATCAGCGCCATATTTCGATTTATTGTTGATGAGTTCCATTGCAGTGGTATAAGCCATGTTAAAGTCTGATGACTGCTTAACCGCCGAGTAGCCCCTGAACAGGTATACCTTGGCCAATAAATGCAACGCTGCGGCCTGCGACAACTTAAAAGCCCCGGCAGGACGCGTTACCGGCAAATTTTGTGTGGCAAAGGTCAGGTCATCAACCATGGCTTTGTAATCTTTAACCAGGATATCATTAAATGGCAGGCGGTTAAAGCCATAATAAGGCACATCAGTAAACTGCAAATCTCCTGAACCTAAATCTACGGGTACAGCCCCAAAATTTTCCACAAGCAACAAGTACAGGTGGGCCCTTAAATAATGCGCTTCGGCCATAATAACATTTCTTGAAGCATCGCTCATGTTAACACCGGGGGCAAATTTTAGTATAGCATTACAAAGATTAATGCCGTTGAAGTTTCTGTTCCACGGCGTTAATATCGCCCCGTTGGTTGATGGTATCTGGTAGCTGCCAAGCTCCAGGAACTGGCCTGAACCGGCCACCTGGTCGCCATAGGTAAATTCATCCGTGCCTACGTTGCCTAATGCCATTGCACCAATAGGGCCAAAGTCATAGCGCATATTGGCATAAACCGCGTTTACAGCAGATTGCAGGCCATCGGCAGTTTTATAATAATCAGTTGTGAAAGCTGTATAAGGATGTTCTTCCAGGGACTTTTTACAGCTGCTTCCCGCTGTCGCGACCAAAAGCAGCAGCGTAATCTGTATAATATATCTTGATTTCATAATTTAAAAAATTGATGTTTATAATGTGATATTAATACCTGCAATAAATGACTTAGTTGAAGGTGTAGCTACCCCAATAGTTAATGCCCGGCTTGATATGTTACCGGGGTCCTGAACACCCTGATTACCTGTACCTGTAGCTTCGGGATCTATACCGCCTGCCCGTACGTAAGGCGAGAACAGTATAAATGGATTTTGCGATGATACATATACGCGCAGGTTTCGCATCCCAATCTTTTTAGCCCATTCTTTATGCAGGTTATAGCCAAAAGTTATGGTTCTTACTTTCAAAAAGCTGGCATCAAAATAACCCAGGGTGCTACCCGCATCGCTGGTTAATGCCGATGAAATCTGACCGCCGGAAACATTTGGTGACGGGTAGAAATTCGTTGGATTATTTGGAGTCCAGTAATCAACAGCTACCTGGTTGCGGCGGCCGTCATTTATGGTGGTGTATCCTGCCAGCGGCTGGTACACCTGGCTAATGAGGGTGCCGCCAAGCCGGCCATATAATACAAATGAGAAATCAAAGTCTTTATAAGTGAACCGGTTTGTTAAGCCTCCCTGTATTTTGGCTTGTGCGCTGCCTATTACATATTTATCGTCTACGGTTAATTTACCATCACCGTTATGATCTTCCAGTTTTATCTGACCCGGTACAAAGCCATATTTGGCAGCCTCTGCGGCTTCACCTAATTGCCAGATACCCAATTTTTTGTAATCATAAATAGCGCTTAATGGCTGCCCTACAAATAACTGGCTGCTTATCACCTGTGTTACGCTTCCGTTCAAGGCTACCAGTTTGTTACGGTTAAAATAGAAATTCAGGTCTGTTCCCCACGTAAAGCCGTGTTTATCCGACAGGATATTTTGACTGGAAATACTAAATTCCATACCCTTGTTGGTTACATTACCAACGTTGGTTAAATAAGGGTCGGTAATGCCGGATGTGGGGGGCAATGCAACGCCATATAATAATTTAGTGGTTTTGGCGGTGTAGTATTCCGCGCTGCCCGATATGCGGTTATTAAACAAACCGAAATCAAGGCCGACATTCGTGGTTCGGGTATATTCCCAATCCAGGTTAGGGTCAACAATCCGGCTTACGTAGTAGCCATTAACAATGGTGGTGCCGTAGTTATAGCGCACCTGCGGACTACCCGGCAAACTTGTATTTACTGCCGAAAGGCCACCTAATGTGCTATAGGCCGCAATACCCTGGTTGGCAGTGATCCCAAAACCGGCACGCAACTTTAAATTGGAAATTACCGGAACACGCTGCATGAATTTTTCATTGCTAACTACCCACCCGGCAGATACCGCGGGATATGATTTGTATTTGTTCCCTTCACCTAACCTTGACGAACCATCACGGCGGCCGGTAAGCGTAATCATATATTTATCATCATATATATAATTGGCACGAAGCATCATTGCTACCAGCGAAGATTTTGCTTCACCACCGCCCAGAATAGGGGCTGGGCTAACTGATGATTGCCCAAGGTTGTAGAACTGTACAAAATCTGCAGTGATAGAATCCTTCCGTACCGAAGTATTATGTGATTGCTCCTGCTCAAAACCAAACAACGCGGTAACACTTACCCGGTGTTTTTGGGCAAATGTTTTATCATAGGTAAGCAGGTTATCCAAACTGTATTTGGTAAGTGTACTATTATTAACGCTGGCCGTATTGTAGGTGCCTGGCCGGAAGTAGCTATCCGTTCCCTGGAACTGCGCACCTTCTTCCTGCTGAAAATCCAGGCCGGCATTTAACCTGTATTTTAAACCATCTATAATCCTTACCTCGCCATATAAGCTATTGAAAGTATGGAAGCGCCTAACCCTGTCAACAGATGCCTTTGGGTTGGCACGCAGCAACAGCGGGCTGTAAGTATTGTTGAAATCATCTGTATTACCGGCGGGTTTGATATTGATGGAACCATCAGGATTATAGGGAGAAGATAATGGACTAAGCGTTAATAAAGGGAAAACGCTTGCAGGTGATTGGCTGCCATGTGTAATATTATAGTTTGACAGGTTGTTAAACCCGGCTTTTACATTTTTGCTGATAGTAAAATCGGCGGTGATTTTTATTGTTCCCCTGGTAAAGTCCTGGCCGGGTAAAACGGTGGTTTGTTTAAACAGGCCACCACCTGCCGAGATTTGGCTTTTTTCGCCGCCACCGGAGATAGTAAGGTTATGGTCGGTGATGTAACCATTCTTGTAAACCAGGTCCTGCCAGTCGGTATTACGGCCTGTCGCCATGCCTTGCAATTCATCAGCGCTATACCCTTGCGTGTATATAGAAAGATCGCGCAGGGCCCGGTACTGATCAGCATCATATACTTTGTATTTAGACGTTACGCTGCTGATACCGTAATAGCTATTTAAAGTTACTTTGGTATCGCCTGTAGCGCCTCTTTTTGTAGTCACTAAAATTACGCCATTGGCACCACGCGATCCGTAAATAGCCGTGGCAGAGGCGTCTTTTAATATGTCGACCGAAGCAATATCATCAGGATTGATGTCATTTAAGTTGCCGCTGTAAGGAATCCCGTCCAAAACAAAAAGGGGATCATTACCAGCCTGGATAGAGCGTTCACCGCGTATCCTGATCTGGGCGCTTGCACCCGGCCTGGTACCTGTAGCCTGTACCTCCACGCCGGCTGCCCGGCCCTGTAAGGCTTGCTGTATATTGGCCACCGGAACTTCCCTCAGCGTATTACCACTAACGGAAACCACCGAACCTGTAACATCCTTTCGTCGCTGCGTACCATAACCAATCACAACCACCTCATTGAGGTTTTTTGCATCTGGAGTAAGGCTAACCGTATAATTACTCACACCGGGTTTAAGACTGATCTCCTGGGTGGGGTACCCTATAAAAGAAACCAATATAGCGGTTTCATTGGTTTGTACGCCAATGGAAAACACCCCGTTGGCATCTGTTACAGTTGCAGATGTGCCAACTTTAGTCTTGATTGTTGCCCCGGGCAATGGCTGGCCTTTCTCATCATTGACCGTGCCGGTAATTTTGTTGTTTTGCGCCCATAAAATCGCCGGATACATCAGCAATCCCGAGACGATAAACACTTTAAGCAAATGCCTTAGTTTGATTTTCTTCATAATCGTTTGGTTGTAATGGATAATTGGATGAATACTTTGAAAAAGTATAATACAAATATTACAAATTATTGCAATCGATTGCACAAACTTTGAATTTTTATTATATTGATAGACGATGACTTAATTTGGTTTGTAAATTTCAATACAATAAATAATAACTTGAATTTATTGCAATAATAAGAAGCGTTTTTATCGTGTTTATTTTTAAATAAAGCAATCGATTGCATTGATTATGCCGTGTTGATTTGGAAATTAGGAGTGTAACTGCTTGGGTGCTATTTGCAGATCTTGCTATTTAAGCATTTATAATACATTGTATTTAACGGAAACCGCCCAGTGCAATAGCTGTGCTTAATCGAAAGATATGGGATGAACCTATTTATGAATTATAGATCGGGATGAGACGGGGCGGAAAGCAGGCAGTAATTTTATTGGCGAGCCATGATTGTTAAATACAATATATAACATTTGTGGTCGGTGTATGAAAAGGTATTGCCATAGGGTCCGAAAGGTGTCATTAAGTAGGAGATAAGGTTAAGGCAGTGCGAATAAAGGAAACGATGTGACTAACCGTAATGAATAACAGGGAGAAAACCATAAACCTAAAAACCGATGGAGTTACCGCCATCAACCTGGAGCACTACACCCGTTACATATTTTGCGCTATCGGTGGCCAGGTAATAAACGGCATCAGCCACATCGGCCGGATCTCCTAATTTGCCCATTGGTGTACGGCCTAATACTTTTTGTTTCCTGTCGGGGTCGTTATCCAATGCCTTTGCCGACATATCTGTTGCGATAAACCCTGGGGCCACGCAGTTGATACGAATGCCCTGTGGTGAAAGTTCGGTAGCCATACCCCTTGTCATGCCTTCAATGGCTGTTTTTGAAGCTGTATAGGCTATTACATATGGTATGCCATATTGTGCGGCCATCGAACTGATGTTCACAATGCTTCCCCTGCCGGCAACGAGCATCGCTTTAACAACCTCCCGGCTCATTGCAAATACCGAAATAAGGTTAGTTTGTATTATTTGCTGAAATTCCTGGTCGCTAACATCAGTAAAAGATTTTTTGAGGTTGATGCCAGCGTTATTTACTAAAATATCCGGTGTGCCAAATTCCTGTTCAATCTCCGAAATTAATTGGGGGATACCCGAGGTTACGCCCAGGTCATATTGCTTATAGCTGCAAAGCCCGCCAAATTGTTTCGCAGTATCGGCCAGCTTTTTTTCATCGCGGCCAATAATAATGGTGCGGATATTATTTTCAATAAATTTTTTAGTAGTCGCGAGCCCCAGGCCCGAAGCGCCGCCTGTAACTATGGCAAGTTTTGTTTTCGGTGTTGTCATTTAATATAGTTCATGTGGGCTAATTATAATTTCTTCCTGAGGGAAGATTGGCGCACGATCAGTTCCGACCTTAAAATAAGGCTATGGGTTTGTTGCAGGTCGTGTTTATTCACCAGGTGGTTAATCAGCATGTTAGCGGCAGCCTCGCCCATTTCGTATCCCCTATAGTTAACAGTTGTTAAATTGGGTTCAATTACGCAACATAAAGGGTCATTATTAAAACCAGCTACAGCTATATCTTCCGGGATTTTTATTCCGGCCTTTTTAAGTACCTGTATGCAACTTAYCGCACAAACATCATTAACAGCGAATATTCCGTCTGGCAGAGGATTCATCTCCAGTATTGCTTCTGCAGCGGCAATCGATTCACGGGCGGTCAGATCGTTAATTATCAGTAGCTGATCCTCAAATTCAATATGATGTTTTTCAAGTGCAGCTTTGTAACCCCTCAGTCTTTCCGAATAAACATTGCGCAACTGGTTGCCGGTAATATGCACTATTCTTTTACAGCCCTGTTCAATAAGATGGTTGGTGATTTCATAGGCGGCCCTAAAGTTATCAATATAGATCTGCGGGTAGTGACCGTGCTCGAAGATTCTGTCGAAAAAGATAACCGGGATATTGCGTTTTATAAATGGCTCAAAGTGTTCAATATTTGTAGTATCATAAGCTAAAGAAACCAATAGGCCGTCTACCCTGTTATTGAGCATAGCCCCGGCATTGTTTGCTTCTTTCTTCATTGTCTCCAACGATTGACTGATAATGAGGTTATAATTATTGTCGTTCACCACCTTTTCAATGCCGGCAATAACATCGGCCATGAAGCTGCTGTTTAGTCTTGGTACTATAACTCCAATTATATTGCTGTTCTTTTTCCTTAAATTACTGGCGAAAGAATTGGAGCGATAACCCATTTCTTCGGCCGCTTTGATAATCATCCTTTTGGTGTTTTTATTAACCCGTGGATGATCTTTAAGCGCCCTGCTAACTGTTGCTGCCGAAACTTTAAGTTTTTCGGCTATGTCATATATTGTGAGCTCTTTTTTACTGTCAGGCATAAAATTTAATTAATACGCTTAAATAGCAACGGCGTTACCATAATGTACCACTATAAAAACGATTAACGGCTAAAAGTAAAAATTAATTACCGATTTACCTATTTTTTGGCAACCGATTGCATAACTTTATTTCTCAATTTTATTTAAGATATGATACATGATTTAGAGCAAACCTTCAGGTGGTTTGGGCCCGATGATCCGGTTACATTGGCAGCTATCAAACAAACCGGGGCTTCAGGGATAGTTACGGCCCTTCATCATATTCCATGCGGCGATGTATGGAGTATCGACGGGATAAGGCAGCGGCATGCTATTATCCATGAAGCTGGTTTTAAATGGCTGGTTGTGGAGAGCGTGAATATTCATGAAAGTATAAAAACAGGTACACCCGAACGGGATTTTTACATAGGCAATTACATTAAAACCCTCGAAAATTTAGCCGCGGAAGGGGTTTACATCGTATGCTACAACTTTATGCCGGTATTAGACTGGACACGTACCCATCTCGATTACAGGTTGAGTAACGGCGCCTCGGCTTTGCTGTATAACGCAACCGCCCTGGCTGTCTTTGACTTGTATATTTTACAGCGGGAAAATGCATACGATGAGTTCTCCATCGAACAGCAGAATGCCGCTAAAATATATTTAGATAGTTTAAACGAGCAGGACAAAGCTTTTTTAACCAATACCATATTAGCCGGCTTGCCTGGCACCGATGAGGTTTTTACAGTTGATGAATTTAAACAGCATCTGCATAAATATAGTGGAATTGACTCAATAGCGCTGAAGGAAAACCTTTTCTATTTTTTGCGGGCAATAATCCCCGTCGCCGAAAAACTGGGGATAAAAATGTGCATTCACCCGGATGATCCGCCATTCCCAATATTGGGTTTGCCACGTATAGCCTCATCACTGCAGGATTTAACCGATATTGTAAATTGCTGCCCTTCAATTGCCAACGGTGTAACACTTTGTACCGGTTCATTGGGAGCTTCGGTTAAAAATGATATTCCGCTTATTATTTCACAGTTGGGCGGTCATATTCATTTTCTGCACCTGCGTAATGTAGCATACCAGTACGATGGTAGCTTTTATGAGGCTGATCATTTGAACGGCAGCGTTGATATGTATGAAGTAATGAAAGCCATTATTAATGAGCAAATAAACAGGGAAAATATGGGTAGGGACGATGTTGCAATCCCGATGAGGCCCGATCATGGGCATAAATTGCTTGATGATTTTAACTACAATACCTATCCCGGTTACTCAGTGATTGGAAGGTTAAAGGGGCTTGCCGAGCTTCGCGGACTGGAGATGGGTATTAAAAGAGCAATGGCAGAAAAATAGTGATCTTATATATCTATAAACAATTGGTTTTAAATTGCTAATATAAATAAAGGTCATATATTTGCAATCGATTGCATAAGAGATAATTTGTTTATAAACCGTATTTTGGAGCATTGATTATAATGTTTCTTTCATGAGCTTTAATTAAACCATTTTAAACGTTTTTTGAACTGCCATGGCGCAGGCATAAAGCGTAATTTACAACACCATGGCCAAATACTTTTTAAAAAATACGTGTTTGCTAATGCTGCTTTTATCAGCATGGGTAAATAACGCGCATGCTGATAACGGATATAAGCTATGGCTTGAATATAATAAAGTAAGCGACCAAAAAAAGGCAGCGCTTTATAGCCGGCAATTAAAATACCTCGTATTTCCTGCTGCTTCAGCACAGCTTAAGGCAGCAAAAGAGGAGTTATTAACAGGCCTTAATAGTATGTTATCATTAGCGCCTACAAATAGTAAGGCTGTAATTAATGGTCAAACACTCGTGGTTGGTACACCTCTTTCACTAAAATCATGGGCAATAGCTGTCCCCGATAGTATTGGAAATGAAGGATACCTCCTGAAAACCGTTTCTGTAAACAAAAAGGAATGCACATTAATAGTGGCAAATACAGACGCCGGCGTTATATATGGTGTTTTTAATTTTTTAAAGCTGATCCAAACCCGGCAGTCAATAAACAGCCTGGATGTTTCGGAGCATCCCCGCATCATGTACCGCATACTTGATCATTGGGATAATCTTAACCGCACCGTTGAACGTGGTTATGCCGGCTCATCCATCTGGAACTGGCACAAGTTGCCGCAAATTATCGACCAGCGGTACATTGATTATGCCCGGGCTAATGCTTCTGTAGGCATAAATGGTTCCGTAGTAAATAACGTTAATGCCGATGCTTTGATCTTATCCCCTCAATATTTGCTTAAGCTACAGGCACTGGCTAATGTTTTCAGGCTGTACGGCATTAAAATATATATATCCGTAAAGTTCAGCAGTCCGGTTGAGCTTGGAGGCTTAAAAACAGCTGACCCGCTTAATGCTGAAGTGAAAAAATGGTGGGTAGATAAGGTGAATGAAATTTATAGCTACATCCCCGATTTTGGCGGTTTTTTGGTAAAGGCAAATTCCGAAGGGCAGCCTGGTCCCCAAACTTACGGCAGAAGCCACGCAGACGGCGCTAATATGCTGGCTGATGCATTGGTGCCGCATAAGGGTATAGTGATGTGGCGCGCATTTGTATATGATAATAAAGTACCCGACGACCGCTCGAAGCAGGCCTATAATGAGTTTAAACCTTATGATGGTAAGTTTAAGGACAACGTAATTATACAGGTAAAAAACGGACCTATTGATTTCCAGCCCCGGGAGCCTTTTCATCCTTTGTTTGGCGCCATGCCCAACACACCTTTGATGATGGAGTTCCAGTTAACGCAGGAATATTTAGGCTTTTCAACTCATTTAGTTTATGAAGCGCCTTTGTTTGCCGAGTGCCTGCAATCAGATACTTATACTCATGGTAAAGGCGCAACAGTATCAGATGTGATAACCGGCAAGTTTAACAAAAAGCTGATAACAGGCATGGCGGGTGTGGCCAATATCGGAACGGACTTAAACTGGTGCGGGCATCCTTTTGCACAGGCCAACTGGTACGCCTTCGGCAGGCTGGCCTGGAATCCGGACCAATCGCCGGGTACTATTGCAGGCGACTGGATCCGGATGACGTTTACCCACGATACCGGTTTTGTAACTCCCGTTAAAAAAATAATGCTGCAGTCGCGGGAGAATACCGTTAATTACATGACACCGCTTGGGCTGCATCACATCATGGGACTTTCAACCCATTATGGGCCGGGGCCATGGGTTGACCAGGCCGGTCGGCCAGATTGGAATTCTACGTACTATCACAAGGCAGATTCTGCAGGTATTGGGTTCGACCGTACGAGCACCGGCAGCGATGCACTGGGACAGTATGCGCCGCAGGTTAAAGCATATTGGGAAAATCTTGCAATGTGCCCCGACGCATATATTTTATGGTTTCACCACTTAAAATGGACATATAAAATGCGATCGGGCAGGTCGTTGTGGGATGAATTGGTAAATCATTATTACATGGGCGCTGGTTCGGTGACACAAATGGGTTTGATATGGGACAGTATGCAAGGAAAGATAGATGATGAGCGCTTTATAGAGGTGAAACAACTTATGAATGTTCAGCTTACAGAAGCCAACAGATGGCGTGATGCTTGTGTGTTATACTTCCAGACATTTTCAAAAATGCCAATTGATAATAACTATCCCAAGCCCGAACACCCACTTTCCTATTACAAAGACATGAAATTTTACTTTGTACCGGGAATAGGAGGGAATAATTACATGACCAATTAATCACCACCATAAATTAACCGCCAATGAGCAATCAATTTACAACACCAAAATTAATTATTACCTTATTTTTAGCATGTTTTTTAAACGCATGTACTTCTGCAGGTAAAAAAGCAGATAATGCCGATAGCAGCAAGACCGACACCAGTAAGAAAGTGAAATACCTTGCGGAACCCCTTATCAGCTCTATTTACACAGCCGACCCATCGGCCCATGTATTTAACGGTAAAATCTATATCTATCCCTCACATGATATTGATGCGGGGATTCCGGAAAATGACAATGGCGATCACTTTGCGATGAAAGATTACCATATCCTTTCTATGGACAGCATTGGCGGTAAACTTACAGATAATGGGGTAGGGCTCGACATAAAAGATATTCCATGGGCTGGCCGGCAATTATGGGCGCCTGATGCTGCTTATAAAAACGGCACCTATTATCTTTATTTCCCGGTCAAGGACAAAAAAGATGTATTTCATATTGGAGTTGCCACATCAGCCAACCCGGCAGGACCTTTTAAAGCTGACCCCGAACCAATTGCAGGCAGCTACAGCATTGACCCTGCCGTGTTTACCGATACTGATGGCAAAACATACATGTATTTTGGTGGTATCTGGGGTGGACAATTGCAACGATGGATAACCGGGAAATATGAGGCCGACGGTTCAAAAACTGATTCGAAACAAGAGGATGCACCTGCCATCAGTTGCAAGGTGGCTTTGCTTAAGCCCGATATGAAGAATTTTGATGGTAAAGTAAAGGACGTGGTTATTTTGGATAGCCTGGGTAAACCTTTGCTGACCAAAGACCATAACCGTCGTTTTTTTGAAGGGTCATGGATGCACAAATACGATGGTAAATATTATTTCACCTATTCAACCGGTGATACACATCTGTTGTGCTATGCTACCGGTAGCAGCCCACTGGGGCCTTTTACTTATAAAGGTGTTTTCATGAAACCGGTTCAGGGCTGGACCACCCATCATTCTATAATCGAAATAAAAGGAAAGTGGTATATATTTTATCATGATACCGAGCTATCGGGCAAAACCCACTTAAGAAATATTAAGGTAACCCAACTGCAGCATAATGCGAATGGTTCTATTAAACTGATTGATCCTTTCAGCCACAATTAAGCTTTTAGGATTACTATAAATCTCTTGATCAAATGGATCATGAAAGGGACAACACAAAAATACATCTAAAACCATTAAAAGCCGGTCTTCGCAGGAAAACTGGCTTTTAATGGTTTGTGTTACCAGCTATGATCGAACCGGGGACACAATGGATTTCTCATGTTGACCATTCATATCCAGCCTTACTCATCTCCCACGAGGGAGTCGCCCGCACAGGGTTACGATTGCCATAAAAACACTGAAATAGGACATCCCGGAACCGTTAATCACCTCGTTCCGGAATTGCTGACAAATCATTCTGATAGCATTTTTACCCGGCAAATGGCCATATATTCAAAATTATTTAATGATATAACTTACACTGAAATCGCTAATATCGAAAGCCGTATTTAATCAATAAAAAAACATAACTAAACCGATTTTGTGCAATCTAAAGCTATATTAGATGCCAGATCTTATTGATATGAAAAAGTTTTTTTCCTTTTTACACTTTTTGTTGATTTTTCCAATCACCCTTTTTGCTCAGCAAAGAACTTATACCCCGAGGAAAGATGTCCCGCTTGATTCCATCCAGCTTAGCGATCCTTGTATTCTGGCAGACTCTAAAACTGCCATGTACTACATGACCGGTACCGGCGGTTTGCTCTGGAAAAGTAAAGATCTCAAATTGTGGGATGGCCCATTCCAGGTTGCAAAGACCGATCCCCAGTCCTGGATGGGATCTCATCCGATGATCTGGGCTGCGGAATTGCATGAGTATAAGGGCAAGTATTATTACTTTGCTACGTTTACTAACCGTGACGTCAAGATTGATACAGTAAAAGGTAATGTCATAGAACGCCGCGCATCTCATATCCTGATTAGCGATCAGCCAGGCGGGCCTTATGTGCCAATGCAGGAGGCTACTTATTTACCAGCTAACAAACCGACGCTGGACGGAACATTTTGGGTGGACAAAGACGGAAAGCCTTATATGATATATTGCTATGAATGGTTACAGAACTGGAACGGGACTATCGAGAAAATTGAACTAAAACCTGATTTAAGTGGCTCAGTGGGGATTGGGAAAGTATTATTCCGTGCCAGCGATTCCCCCTGGAGCAGGGAAAAGGATGAAAATGGGAATGTTCGTCCCAATAAGGTTACAGATGGGCCATACGTGTTCCTTACTCAAACAGGACGCCTGGGTATGATCTGGACGAGTTGGGTGTATGACGTTTATACGCAGGGTGTGGCCTATTCTTCAAGCGGTATGCTTGATGGCCCTTGGGTACAGGAGAAAGAACCGATTACTCCACCTAATTTCGGACATGGCATGCTATTCAAAACATTACAGGGCAAACTGGTGATGGCAGTACATAGTCATCAAAATATTAATGGCCGGTATAGGCGGATACCACATTTGTTTGAAATAGATGACTCTGGTGATAAGCTGATTGTGCGCGGCCCTTATACTCCCTGAAGATTTGAAAGACAGCGAGGGGAGTAAATAATAAGGAGACTGTCTCAAAAGGGGCTGTCTCTTTTTGTTTTAGACACCTGCCAAAAAAAGGACGTATAGATAACAACATAAGCCAGAACCTGACCTGGGATGACGGCCATGAATTTTTAAAATGCTTTAAAAGTTACCTATAGAAACTGAGATGGAGCTGTTCCGGCTACAGGATGCCAACCTGGCGGCGGAAAGCGATAAAAACGGTTCAACTCATATGAAAAAGAAAGAACCATTTCTATTAGAAGGTAAAGATTGTCGCGAATAGCCCACTAATTTGTCACAATGACACAGGCGTTTTAATCGTTTCCTGGTATAACTTTACCGAATAAACCTAATGAAACTTAATATACAGCTATGGAAACAAAAACAGCAAGCAGAAGAATGGAGGGCTTATTGACCTTATTTGATATGCAGACTACCTTTTTTGCACGTGCAATAGAAGGGGTCTCCGAGAAAGATACTTATGATCGTTTAAATACCAAGGCAAACCATATCGCATGGCTCACGGGAACACTGGTGCAGCAGCGGTATGAGATGACGAAGGAGACTAACCCTGGATTAAAACAGATCGGGGACGAGCTGTTCAAAGACAACAAAGGAATCCGGGACGATGCAAAGTATCCCACTATAGCCGAATATTTAAAGGATTGGGAAAAGATCAGTCCTGTAGCGCGGGAGGTACTCGTGAATATTGACGATGAAAAGCTCGATAGTGAAATTGATATGGGTTTTATGAAAATGACTTATTATGAGCTATTATCTTTTATGATCTACCGGGAAGCGAATATCATCGGTCAGCTCGCCTTATGGCGCAGGTTACTGGATTATCCCGCTTTAAGGTATGATTAGGATGATTAATTAACTCTCCAATATTGACTGGATTTTGCAGAAAGAACAATAGTTGGTTATTGACCAATATCTTCTCCGCGGAGGACAAAGCATAAAGTTATAATGGAGCCGGTTCGACTTGAACAAATTGAAATGGCGATGTGTACGAGCTTTTGCAATCCGTTTGGGTCATACTATTGCCACAGCCGTTAAAACGGGTGAACGGCAATGATGTGCGCGTTAGCATGCAGCATGGAGGTGAACGGGCTGGCCGGCATATCAACGGCCGTCTATCGCGCAACAGCAAATAAAACCGGAAGGTTCATCCAGGCATCCTGGTCAAAATAAACTGTGTTGGTCGGCCCCCTGGCCAGATATCTCCTGCTGGAATGCTCGGATCATCCCGATCAGCACGGTGCCGTATTGTCCTGCCTTATGTGGTCCCAGGCCCTTGATCCCACCCAATGCTTTTAACGTCGCCGGTAATTTTTCAGCAATAGCCGCCGCGGTTTTTTCGGACAAAACCATACCCGGCATGATCTTTTCTTTCAGCGCAATTTCTTCCCGCCAGCCGAGTAACTGTTCATAAAACTTTTCATTGGGCCTGGCGTTCAGCGCTTTTAGATAGGAACGGTCGTAAGTTTTTATTTTGTCTTTGGCAAGCGTTAAATAAGCTGCGGTAGTAAATGGGTGCAGCGCAAAATGTTCCATGAGCAGCAAACGGTTCATGAGCCAAATAATGAATTGATCAGCTTTAGCGGCCCTGTCTTTCGACTGACCGATAAGCGTAGGCAATTGTTGGTGCAATAATTCAATAGCCGCGCGTAACTTCTCCCGGAAATAGACTGCCGCCTGCTGACATCGTTCGGGTTTTAACTGCTTAATAAATTTTGCAGCAATCTCCAGAATGTCTTTATCCAATTCAGGCAACAACACTTCAAAACCTTTGGTCTTTGTCTGAAGCGGGCCAAAATTGAATAGTTCAGTCAACAGGAACAGCCGGTATAGTTCCCGGTCCCGTTCCAGGCTTTGCACATCAGGCCGAATAGCTTTGGCCTGTTCGTTAAAACGGGCGACAGCGGAGTCGCCGATGATATTATGCGCGGCAACCGGGTTGCGCAATACCATGCCTGATAAAGTACGGCAGCGGCTGAGCGCCACATAGGCCTGGCCGTGTGCGAAGGATTCAGAAACATCGATGATGGCTTTATCAAAACTCAGCCCCTGGCTTTTATGAATGGTGATAGCCCAGGCCAGCTTTAATGGGATCTGCGCAAAACTGCCTGCATTGGTTTCATTGATGGCTTCGCCATCCAGTTGGTACTTTACATTGGCCCATTCAAGCGCCTCCACCGCAATCTCTTTGTCCTCGCGGCCGCACTGCACAAAAACCGTATTCCCCGATATGTTCGTCACCGTCCCAATCTTTCCATTATAAAACAGCTTTTCTGCCGAGCCGTCATTTTTCACAAACATAACCTGTGCGCCAATTTTAAGCTTCAGGCTCGTTTCTGTCGGGTAGGCATCCCTTGGGAACTCACCCCGGATGATCGCCGTAAATTCAATTTGCTGCCCCGGCAACGCATCTAAAAACTCCTGGTTTAATTCCTGTGCAATGCTATTATGCGTGGTCAGCGTAATATAAGGGTCGTCCCATGCAGGACGGAAGTCCGGCACATATCGCGCATTCAGCAGCGCGAGACTTTCGGCGCTGATCTGCTGGTTGCGCACTTCGTTCAAAATATCCACAAAGGTCTGTTCCTTCTGCCGGAAGACATGATTCAATTCGATGCGCACATAAGGCGCTTGCTGCATAACCAGACTGCTAAAGAAGTAGGGCGTTGAGTAATAGGGCCTTAATATGCTCCATTCCTCATCCCGAATGATTGGGCTCAATTGCGACAGGTCGCCGATTAATAACAATTGCACACCACCAAAAGGATGAGCTGATCCTTTGACATTCCGCAGAATCAGGTCGATCTGGTCGAGTACATCCGGCCGCACCATGCTCACCTCATCAATGATCAGGAGCTCCAGGTTAGCCAGCAAGTCCTTTTTCTCTGCGCTGTAATGCACATCGGGCCGCTCTGTTCCTGAAGGGATAACAGGCGCGAAAGAAAGCTGAAAAAAGGAATGGATGGTCATCCCGCCCGCGTTGATAGCCGCCACACCTGTTGGCGCTACTACCACCAGCCTCTTTTTGGATGCCTGCCGCAGGTTTTGCAGGAAGGTTGTTTTACCCGTACCCGCCTTACCTGTCAGGAAAACCACGGTATTCGTGCTCTCCAAATAATCATAAGCCAGCTGCATTACCGGGTTCATCTCTGCCATATGGTTTGCAATGTTATCCTGGTTATCAATAGATCCAGGGCGTTGTGGGTTTATCTCTATTCTCATTCGTCCAGGTACTCACATCAGTCAGGGGGGCACCTTTTAAATAAGCTGTCACAACGTTAGCTGTATTGGACGTTGAGCATTTTGCGCGATAGCAACGACTGCTTTATGACCTTTAAACCCCCATGATTGCAAACTTATGGATAAGCCCGTAATGGCCGCGATCATAAATTGTTTTCTCATAGCCCAAAAGTATAAAAGCAATTCGACGGGTGAAATTTTTATTTGATATTTTGCTAATTAATTTAGTATTTTTGTTTGAAAGCTGCGTGTATTGTGAATGGTTTTTCCGGAACCGGGCTTTAAGATTCACTCCGCCAAATGGATCAGCGGCAATAAAAGGCTTCAGGATAAGATCCTGACGGGAAAGGTGTAGTGCCTGGAAAAAGGATGATTGGGCCTGAACGTTGTGTGATAATCAGGAACTAAGTAGACTTTCAACTATTTAGAAGGCACAAAAAAGCACTAAGCCACGGTTGCTACACCGGTATTTTATTGGAAACCTATACGTAGACCCGCCTGCTTTTTGATAAATTATATGATCTCAAAGACACCCATTCTCCCGATGTTTGGCTTTCAACCCGGATATCAACTTGCTAAAAACCAATCATTTTGAAACAGAATGTTGTGAAATTTTTTTAAAAACCAGAATATTGTTTATATTCAGCGTATTGATTAAGCCCTGTTCGTGATGGAATTTGTTTACAACAATTTTCCCTTACCGAATATATAAGAGCAAATACGAAGTAATGAAAAAATTAATGGTGATCGGTTGGCTGATGCTGCTTTTTGCTGCTATTGGGGCTTTGTTCTGGTACAATGAACTGGTTTACCATTTGCCTACTCCAATTCCTGAAAACTACAAACCGGTAAATAACGGAACGGTGATTAAATTAAGCAAGGCGCTCAATAAAGATCATGGCAAGCCCCTTTTTCTACATTTCTTTAATCCTGATTGCCCTTGTTCACGGTTTAATATCGCTCACTTTAAGTTGCTGGCTAAACAGTATGGCCGGCAGGTAAATTTTGTGGTGGTGGTCGTGAATAATAAGGCATATACTGCTAAAGCCATACAGGACAAATTTGATTTAAACATCCCTGTTTTATTTGACGCCTCGCTGGCCAGGGCCTGCGGGGTCTATTCCACACCACAAGCTGTTATACTTGATACCCGGCATCAATTATACTATAAGGGGAATTATAACCAGAGCCGCTATTGTACCGATGAAAAAACCAGCTATGCAAAAATAGCCATAGCCGGTCTGCTGCGCGATCACGCCAGGTTGGTTTTTAGTCCGCTGGCATTAAGGGCCTATGGTTGTAGCTTACCTGATTGCAAAAAATAAAGAAACATAAATGAATAATCAATTGTCGGCATATGATAACCAGGCCTATACGTTCCTGTCAGGTGTAAAGGAACGATCGGACAGGTTGATGAATTACTTTTTAATCGGTTATTTTTTGATCGGGTTGATATTTGCCGTGTTTTATGACACCTGGCTCATCGCATTGGGTGTGGGCGGACTTTCCGTGCTGGCCTATTATTCTGCCAAAATAGCTTTACCCGACTCTTCCTTGTACCAATATGTTTTAAGTGCGGTGCTGGGTATTTTTATGGCGCAGTACATCTACCAGATGCACGGGTTGTTTGAAATGCATTTTTTTGCATTTATCGGCAGCGCTTTACTTATTACCTATCAAAAATGGAAACTGCAGATCCCTATGCTGATCGTAGTGACCGTGCATCACGCCACCTTTAGTTATCTGCAGAACACTGGCTTTACCAAAATCTATTTTACCCGCCTGGATTATTTTGATCTGCAAACATTTATTATCCATATCCTGCTGGCCGCCGGTATCTTTTTTATATGCGGATTATGGGCCTACCAACTCAAAAAATATAACGAAATGCAGGTGCTTCAAACTATACAAATGGCCGAACTGCAAAGGGAAGCTCAGCTCTCCATAGAGCGAAAAAGGAATGAAGAAGCGCTTGAAAATTCCAACCGGCAGCTCCGTAAATCAAACCAGGAACTGGAAAAAGCACGACAGGAGGCCGATCAGGCTAATCAGGCGAAAAGCATATTCCTCGCAACCATGAGCCATGAGATCCGCACACCGATGAATGGGGTAATCGGAATGGCCGCCTTGCTGAGAGAGACTCCTTTATCCGAAGAGCAGCTGATGTTTAGCGAATCAATTACCACCTGTGGCGAAACGCTGATCAATGTGATCAATGATATCCTTGATTTCTCCAAAATTGAATCCGGAAACCTGGAACTCGAAAGGGAGGATTTTAACCTGAGGCAATGTGTAGAAGATGTGTTGGATATTTTTGGAACCAGCGCCGCTAAAATAGGACTGGACCTGGTTTATAAGATCGCTGAAAATGTGCCTTTGCAGATTGTGGGCGATCATTTGAGGTTACGGCAGATTTTAATCAACCTGGTGGGCAATGCAATGAAATTCACAGAACGCGGAGAAGTTTGTATTTGTGTGAACTTGCAAAAAAACGAACCCGATGGTCAACTGGAATTAAGGTTTGATGTCCGGGATACCGGAATAGGGATACCGGAAGATAAATTAAACCGCCTGTTTAAAGCATTTTCACAAGTCGATTCCTCAACCACAAGAAAATATGGCGGTACAGGGCTCGGTTTGGCTATCTCTGAAAAGTTGGTCACCTTAATGGGCGGACAGATCAGCGTAAAAAGCCAGCCAGAACAGGGCTCAATCTTTTCATTCACAGTAAGCACCAGTGTGGGAACGAAGATACTGGTACCCTATGTACATTATGATATGGATAACCAGGAAGGTAAAACCATACTGGTGGTTGATGATAATGTAACAAATTTGTCTATTCTGAAGCGCCAGCTTGCTCATTGGAAGTTAAAGCCGATACTGGCGGGTTCGGGGGAGGAAGCGTTAGCCCTCTTATCCAAAAATGTGGCGGTTGACCTGGTTATTACCGATATGCAAATGCCCTTTATGGACGGGGTTATGCTTTCCAGGCTTATCCGGGAGCAATTTCCAGATATCCCTATTATTCTGCTGAGCTCTATTGGGGAAGATTTTAAAGAAGATATAGGATTGCTTTTTGTATCCATTATGACTAAGCCGATCAAACAGCATATTTTAAGCAAACAGATCCTGAGCGCGCTGCAAAAACATACTCCTGYTGCACAGGAGCAGCTCTCCCGGAAAAAATTGTCGACAGATTTTAGCGGGAAATTTCCGTTTACGATATTGATCGCAGAAGATAACCAGATGAACCAGCATGTGATTGTGCATATACTGAATAAACTGGGTTATCAGCCGGAAATAGTTAAAAACGGACAGGAGGCTGTGGAAGCGGCTAACCAAAAAGATTATAACCTGATTTTGATGGACATGCAAATGCCGGTCATGGACGGGATGGAAGCGACGCGGGTTATTCGCCAAACCGTAGTCAGCCAGCCGGTTATAATTGCCCTTACCGCCAATACCATGGACGGTGATGAGGAAATATGTTTGGACGCCGGAATGAACGATTATATTGGTAAGCCAATTAAACTGGAAGTATTGATGAATAAGCTCGAAAAATGGCACCTAAAAATCATTGGGAACAATGAAATAGCATAATACGCAGCTATCTGAAAACAGTAATGGTGAGTCATTACGATTTCTTAATCGCTTACCGAAATTTGCCGCCGAATGCCTCAATTCACCTCTTTGATATGGGGTATGAAATGACCTTAACATATGTTAAGATTTTCAGTTATCCCGGGGAGGCGCATGGGGATATCAGACCGAAATTGATTCTCAATTTTTTTCCACAATTATTTCACAATAATTTTCGGTCAGTTAACGGATGAAAGGGGCTGTGAGGCAAGTAAGGAAATTATGATAGCAGATGAGTGCCCGAACGCAAGTATCCCCAATGCATTTTCTCCCAATGGAGATGGAATCAACGGTACCTGGGTTATCGGGGGCTTTGAAAACGAACCCATGGTAATGGTTAGTGTTTTTAACCGGTACGGGGTTAAATTATTTGAAAGTAAAGGTTACGGTAGCCCGTGGAACGGGAAATTCAATGGTAAGCCGCTCCCTGCGGGAGTATATTATTACGTCATATCCGCCAAAAATAAAAAGCAAACTTTAAACGGATTTGTAACTATTATTTATTAAACATACTTCCTCACAAAACCGTTCCACTGTTTATACATCCTTTTGGCCACTTGTATAATAGCTTTATCTTCCTGATGCGCCTGCCGGGATGCTTCCTTGACGCTTGGGTATTGTTTGATCAGGTTAGTTTAATGCAAAAACTAACTACTTTTTGGGTCTGCAATAGGGCGCTAAATGTTAATTTGAAAAAAAACATGGAGTCTGTAAAGGTTTTGTATAAATAGCCACCTCATTTGAAATAAATTGATAAAATTGTATCGGAAATAAGTGTTTATCATTTCAAAAACTGTGACTAAGGGCGCGTTGCCGCTTTTTTTTAACCGGATGAGCCGGATAGCCTCCTAAACGATAACCTGTAACAAGCTTTATTTCACTGGAAGTTCAGGCATGGCCCGTACCATAGCATCGGCAACTCGTTTGCTTCAGAGGTAGGTTATTTGTTTTCCGCTGATCTAAAGGAATCCTCACTTTTATCTCTTTAATTACGGATTTATTTTACTTTTATGCTATCTTAGTGTACCGGCTTGCTAAGCGCCAGGTTCCTGATTTCGAAGATCTCAACTAAATTTTAATGCGTGTAAAACTTTATATTGTCGTTTCAGCATTGTTTTTTGCTTACACCAACAACTTTGCGCAAAACAGCCAATACCAATTTTCACGGCTCAATACGGGCAACGGACTGTCTCACAACCAGGTTAATTGCATATTTAAAGATCCCAAAGGCTTCATGTGGTTCGGTACAGCATCGGGACTTAACCGTTATGACGGTTATACTTTTAAAGTATTTAAGCATGACGTAAATAATAAAAACACCATAAAGGAGGATTACATAACTAATATTTATGAAGGGCCTGACAAAAAATTATGGGTAGCAACCCCGGGCGGATATTCCTTTTATGACCCAGAAACGGAGCAGTTTAACAATGATGTATCGTCAGTGGCCTATTCTTTCAAACTTCCCGAGCATCCGTTCGTTTCCAAGATACTTCACAACGGCAAAGGCGACTTCTGGTTTTTGCGTCCCGATTCCGGCCTTTACAGGTATAATGAGCTGAAAAAAACTGCCACGCGTTATTATCATCACCGTAATTCCAACCCATCATTATATTCAAATTCTGTTACAGACATGGAGCAGGATGCAAATGGCAATTTATGGCTTGCTTATAACGATGGCGTAGTAGAACTATTTGACGTAAAACGTAATGCAATTACGTACCATACCGATATTTTTAAAAAAGCAGCTAATAATAAGGGCAGGAACTATTCGGTAACTATTGACAGTGAAGGCGATCTCTGGATGTTTAACCCCAATATGGATTCCGGGGTTTATTATTACAGTCGCCGTACGGGCCGGTTTCGGTACATCACCAAAGAATCGTCAGAGACACCGCTTGCATCCAACATCATCATTAGTATTATTCAGGCCGACGACGGCCTTATGTGGATCTCCACTGATCATGGCGGAATAAACGTATTGGATAAAAAAAGTGGAAAAATTACCTATTTACTAAATAGGGAAGACGACGCAAAATCATTGGGACAGAACACTGTATTGCTTTACAAAGACAACACTGGCATTATGTGGGCCGGTACTCTTAAAGAGGGGGTAAGCTATTATCATAAAAATATTATCAGGTTCCCGCTCTACAGGCACTTTGCCTCAGATGCCACGAGTATTAGTTTTGAAGATGTTACTAAATTTGCAGAAGATAAAAAGGGCAACCTATGGATTGGGACCAATGGTGGCGGTTTAATTTATTTTGACCGCAAAACAGGCAGGTTTACCCAGTATAAACACGATCCGGCAAACCCGAACAGCCTCAGCAGTGATATTATTGTAAGTTTATGTATCGACCATGATCAGCAGCTATGGATAGGTACCTATTTCGGAGGGCTGGACCATTTTGACGGAAGAAAATTTATTCACTACAAACATAATGACAAGGTGCCTACGAGCATTGCTGATGATCGGGTATGGAATATCCTGGAAGATTCATCAAACCGGTTATGGATAGGCACGGCGGCGGGGTTGCAAATATTTGAAAGAGAAAAAAAAATATTTTCTCCTCCCTTTAAGCAAACGGATATCAGGTCGCCTTATATATCCGCACTCTTTGAGGATACCAAAGGAAATCTCTGGGTAGGAGGATATGCGGGCGTAGATAAAATATTAAAAAACGGACGTGGCGTTATACATTATAATTATAAGAAAAACGACCCTAACAGTTTGATCAATGATGACATCCATAATATCACGCAGGACAGTCGCGGCCTGATGTGGATAGCAACAAGAGACGGACTAAGCATACTGAACCCTGAAACCAACCGTTTCATCTCGCTGATGAAAAAGGACGGGTTGCCCGACAACCAGGTTTCGAGAGTATTAGAGGATAAGGGCGGGGCCATGTGGTTAAGTACATCAAACGGGCTGGGCCGGATAACACTGACACCAGGCAACGGCACTTATAAGTTTCAATTTGAAAACTTTGATGAAACAGATGGCCTGCAGGGCAGAGAGTTCACTGTAAATGCAGCTTTAAAAACCAGTAAAGGGGAATTGGTATTTGGAGGTTCGCACGGTTTCAATATTTTCGACCCATTGGGTATACATCCGAATATAGATGAGCCTGAATTGATTTTTACCGGTTTTCAGCTATTCAACAAAACCATAGCAGCCAATGAAGCAGTTGACGGCCATGTTATATTATCTAAAGCCATTTCGGCCACACAGGAGATAACGCTGAAGCACAGCGAAAATGTGTTTACCATTGAGTTTGCCGCCATAAATTTCTTTAACCCCAATAAAATAATGCATCAGTATATGATGGAGGGCTTTGATAAAGGGTGGCTTACTGCAAGCAATGCTACCCGGAAAGCTACCTATACCAACCTTGACGGAGGCGATTATACTTTTAAGGTACGGGCTATTAGCCAGGAGGGAAAATGGAAACCCAGCTATATAAAATTAAAAATTAAGGTATTGCCCCCCTTCTGGAAATCTACCTTGGCTTATATTATTTACCTGTTGCTAATAGCCGGAACGCTTTTTTTTATACGTCGGCGCGGGATACAAAAAATAAGAAAACAATTTATAGCAGAGAAAGAAAAAATTGTAGCAGAGCAAGAAAAATTTATAGCAGAAAAAGAAAAACAGGAAGCAAAATTGATAATTGAACAGGAGCGGCAGGAGATTAAGCGAATGCAGGATCTTGATCAATTGAAAACTAAATTTTTGACCAACGTAAGCCACGAGTTCCGGACACCGATTTCGCTGATTATGGCACCGGTCGAAAAAATGCTTACCCGCGCTGATCAGGAACAGAAACAACAGTTAGGCATGATAGGAAAAAACGCCAGGCGATTATTGAACCTGGTAAACCAGTTGCTTGATTTCAGGAAGATGGAAGTTCAGGAGTTGAAACTACACAGCAAGCCAGGGGATATTGTGAAGTTCATCAACGAGATATACCTTTCATTTACTGATATCGCCGAACAAAAAGAGATTAATTTTATTTTTGATACCACGATTGATTCGCTGTTTACTGATTTTGACCATGATAAGATAGAAAGGATATTGTTTAACCTACTATCAAATGCCTTTAAATTTACACTGCCTGGCGGCCAGGTAAGCGTTTTGCTCAATGTAGATAGAGAGGCCAGCGATGCCCCGCTTGAAATTAAGGTGATTGATACCGGTATTGGCATTCCGCTTGAAAAACAAGGTAAAATTTTCGAACGTTTTTTTCAGCACGATATTCCGGAGTCGATGATTAACCAGGGCAGCGGCATCGGCCTCGCAATTACGCATGAGTTTGTGAAGATGCACGGAGGTGAAATAACTGTTGAAAGTGAGCCCGATCGCGGCAGTTGTTTTACCGTTAAACTGCCGTTTGTTATCTATACCGGTGAGGAAATAGACCTGCCATCAAACGATGACATTGATAACGATACCGTAAACGAGATTAT
The DNA here is from genome assembly GCF_056400585.1 of Mucilaginibacter sp. P5_A6. Taxonomy (NCBI): domain Bacteria; kingdom Pseudomonadati; phylum Bacteroidota; class Sphingobacteriia; order Sphingobacteriales; family Sphingobacteriaceae; genus Mucilaginibacter; species Mucilaginibacter sp. P5_A6. The sequence continues at coordinate 123,392 of NZ_JBFUKZ010000026.1, forward strand.
TCATAATGAAGATAAAAGTATCGTTAAACAGCCGGGATCAAATAAAAAGCAGGTAGTTCTTTTAGTGGAGGATAACGATGACTTTCGCTTTTACCTGAAAGACAATTTAAAAGATGTGTTTTTTTTAATCGAAGCTTCAAACGGAAGGGAAGGCTGGCAAAAGGCCCTATCGCAACATCCTGATATTATTATAAGTGATATCAGCATGCCCGAGATGACAGGGATTGAGTTGTGCAGAAAGCTAAAGAAGGACAAACGTAC
>NZ_JBFUKZ010000027.1:0-105455 GCF_056400585.1 Mucilaginibacter sp. P5_A6
CCTTATAAATCCCGATAAATACGCGTTCGGCCTTAATTTTTACGGAAGAAGCAGGTTAACGCAGCAATTAAAATCTACCGACCTGGGTTTTGGCATAAGTGTGCCTATACAAAAAAAGGTAAATAACGAAACGCGAACTCTGGCCAACCTAAGCTTAAATTACGAAGTTCCGGATGTTGGAAGTCAGTTGAATAAAAATGCAAGATTCTCCGACAAAGGTCTTTTAGGATTAACGGTAGCTATTCCAGTATATATTTTAAATTACATAAAATAAAATGCACGGAATTAACAGAAGCAGGCATCTACATTTAATTGAATCGCTGCTCCTACTTGAAGAATTGTTGCACGAAGAAAAGGAATTGCTCATAAGTGATGCAGCCGGCAACAACATGGAAAATAAGGCAGTAGCCGAAAATTATCAAAACACCAGCCAGGCAGCTGCTGCCTACAGGGCCGAACTGGAGGAGATCTATTCGCTATACCACATGGAACTGGCTTCGCTTGCAGAAACAATTGAAAGATATGATAAGCTTTTTAATCACGTAAAAATTGAATATGTAAGCAAAAAACTTAAAGATTTAAAGAGAAGAAATGATTTGGAAGGTGTAAGGGTTGAACGGTTAAAGGATAATATACATACAGCTTACGGGATATCAAATTAAATGGATTATAATTAGGCGTCATCTTTTCACAGATATCCTTTGTTATTAAAAGCTTACAACCTGTCAATTCGGACTGATCCCAGATCTTTACCATCTGCAAAAACAGGCAACAGGCATTTAAAAGACTGGCGATATGGTTTAACGACGTAGAAGATGCAGGAATTGATGCTTTTAAAACTGTCGCAAGATCTGTAAAAACGCATTATGAATCTATATTAAACTTCTTTGACAACAGGAGCACCAATGCCTCAGCAGAATGATTCAACGCTAAGGTCAAAGCTTTCAGGGCCACTTTAAGAGGGGGAAGAGAGACTACTTTCTTCTTATTCAGACTTGATAAAATATACGCATGACTTTTTTATCCCCCAACTTTTCGGATTGATCCCGAATTGGTGCATAAAATGAGAGTCTAGCACCAAAAGAAAAGCCTGCAATCATATGATTTGCAGGCTTTTAAATAATTTGATATCAAAATCAGCGGAGAGCTAGGGTTCAGAACCATCGCTCTAATATATYAATTATCAGTAATTTACATTTTAAAAGGTTCCTTACTCTACGAATGACGCAAAAAGCAAGTTTACTCTAATTGTTAAGCCAAATGTACAGCATTTTTTATAAATTAAATTGCTTTTTAAGCATTAAATAAATAATGATTATTTTACATATTAGGTTGAAATTGATCTATATATGGGTTTAAAGAAAAAAGTGGTTGTAAAAATACAGCCGGAATTATCGCTTTAAGCTTATAAAAACGTAAGATTTAATTGGCCTTTGAGCTGTCTGTAAAAATTGCCCTGGGGAATATAGTACCAAAGTTGGAATCAGATAAACAGTTTTTCCTGATAATCTTTCTTGCCTTGTATCGCTAAATGCAGAGGCTTAGTTGTTTTTTAAGCGGATCGGCATCGCCATGTGCGGATGTAGGAAAACTGGTGATCTGATTGTTAAAACCTCTTACCCAATCAGCACCGTTTCCTGATGTGTATAGATCTTTTAATAGCGGAATCCGGTTAACCACTATAACTATAAAAGGCGATTATACTAACTTATCATTGCTCTTGGAGTAGCCGGCTGAGTATTCCCGTTTCTCGAACCTTCCTGTTTTTTTCGTAAGATTGATCTTATAAACAATCAGTTCTTTTGTACTTCCTATTTCACTGGCCAGATCGACGATACCATGCGAAGGGTGTACATCTTCTGTTTTAGCGAGATAAGGTTCAATGCTACGTATTAACTTTTGCATGGCCTGCTCGCTTCCTGAAATGTCGGTTATCTCCTCAAATGTGCCCCAGCAAACAACGCTTTGCCATATAAAAAGACTTTCAATTTTATCGACTTCAAAACATACTTCCGGATTTTTTCGCATGTTGTCAATTTTCAGGCCTTTTGCGGAATGGGCATATATATAAGGGTTTTCATAGACAAAATTCACAGGGACGATATAGGTTACTCCATCTGCATGACAGCCAATACGCCCGATCAATTGCGTCTTCAGCAATTCTTCAATCATTTCCTTATTTAATTCTCCTAACATAAGATATCAATTTAAGTATGTTGTCTCAACGAACTAAATCATCGGTTGGGACTCGGCTGGGTAAACCATTAACGGTACGTTCACCCTCCTGGACATCTGCTGTGTATGGCTGCCTTTGAAAATACGGTGCCAAACGCTATGGTTTCTATGTATCATTACCATCATATCTACCTGGCCATGGGCCGTTAACCAATCATGCCCATCATTAATGCTGGTATTCAGAACGTGCCGGTAGTAAATCTGGGGATAATCACGGGTCTTTTTGTGACGGTATGATTAATAGAAGAAAAATGGAACATTTTTCATATTTAAACAGTGATTAAGATCATTTTTTAAATTGATAATCAGCATCTTAAATAAACAAAACAGCAGCAATTTTGTAGTAATCTGTTAGGGGTTAATACCAGAAAATATGAAAGCATTAGTTTATCACGGGCCAGGTCAAAAATCCTGGGAAGAAAAACCCAAGCCTGTTTGACTGATCTACAACTGCGGCTGCTTAGAATAACCAGCATATTCCATTGATGGTTATTCCGTCCGAAATGAAATAATCATCCACGGTCTATAAAGGCTGTAATGATACTAATCGATAAAACAGATGGCGGTAAATAACTTTGATGTACTGGGATTAAGTAACAATGAAGTAATTACGGCCAGGTCAAAATATGGAGCAAATAGCCTATCGTTTAAAAAGGAAAAAGGTTTTGCTGACGCCCTGAGAGGACTTGCAAAAGAACCGATGGTTATCTTACTGCTGGTTACCTCATGTATTTACTTTATTAGCGGGAACCCCGGCGACGGCATTTTTCTGGCTTCAGCAATTGTACTGGTGGCAGGCATTTCTTTATACCAGGACTCCCGAAGCCGCAACGCGCTCGAAAAGCTAAAGGGTTTTTCGCAACCCAAATGCAAAGTGATCAGGAACGGAGACGTTTTAGAAATAAAAAGCAAAGATCTTGTAGTTGGCGACAGCCTGATGGTAGAAGAAGGGACTTCGATAACAGCAGATGCTATTATTGTACATTCCAACGATTTTTCGGTCAACGAAAGCATACTGACTGGCGAATCCTTGGCCGTTTATAAAGATAGCTCTTCAGCGGACAATTTAATTTTTCATGGCACAACGGTAGCAAGCGGCTTGGCCATCGCAACCATAACCGCTATAGGCAATCAAACCCGGATTGGTAAAATTGGCAAAAGCCTGGAATCTATTACAGAAGAAAAAACACCGCTGGAAGTACAGATCAACAATTTCGTAAAGAAAATGGTGATCGCTGGGGTTATCGTGTTCCTGATCGTGTGGGCCATTAACTATCGCCATTCGGCTAATATTCTGGATAGCCTCATTAAAGCACTTACCCTGGCCATGAGCATTTTGCCCGAAGAGATTCCGGTTGCATTTACGACGTTCATGGCCTTGGGTGCCTGGCGGATGATGAAAATGGGTATCGTCGTTAAACAAATGAAAACGGTTGAAACTCTGGGCAGCGCATCGGTGATATGCACCGATAAAACCGGCACCCTAACCGAGAATAAGATGAGCCTGGCGAAAGTGTACACACTATCGGAGAATTGTATTGCAGATGCTACGGGAAAGATCTCAACTGGACCTGTTCAGCGGCTGATAACGCTGGCTATGTGGGCGAGCGAACCGATTCCTTTCGATCCCATGGAAATTGCCCTGCACGATGCCTATTCAAAAACGGGCTTTGCGGATGAGCGCCCTGATTATCAAATGATCCATGAATACCCCCTGGGTGGCAAACCGCCCATGATGACCCATCTGTTTGAAAATGGAACCGGCAAACGCAATATCGCGGCTAAAGGTGCACCGGAAGCACTGATCAGCATCAGCAATTTAAACAGCAGTGAGAAAAAGCAGGTAGCCGGAGCAATTGAGGTACTTGCAGCCGAAGGTTACCGTGTGTTAGCTGTAGGCGAAGCAAATTTCACGGGAAGTAATTTCCCACCGACACAGCAGGAATTTCATTTTGCATTTAAAGGGTTGATCGCCTTTTATGACCCGCCCAAGAAAAATATTAACACAGTGCTTCAAGGCTTCTACAAGGCCGGGATCGCGGTTAAAATTATCACTGGCGACAATGCGGAAACCACCAGCGCTATTGCCAGGCAAATTGATTTCCGTGGGGACGATCAATGCATTAGCGGAGATGCGCTGATGCAATTGTCCGATAAAGAACTCCGGGGTAAGGTGGAAACAGTAAACATTTTTACCCGGATGTTCCCTGATGCAAAGCTGAAGATCATCAATGCCCTAAAAGCCAATAACGAAATAGTGGCCATGACCGGAGATGGGGTAAACGACGGCCCTGCTTTAAAGGCCGCACACATCGGTATTGCCATGGGAAAAAAAGGCACCGAAATTGCAAAGCAAGCCGCTTCACTGATCTTATTGGAAGATGATTTATCTAAAATGGTTGATGCCGTGGCAATGGGCCGGCGCATATACGCCAACCTTAAAAAGGCGATACAATACATTATTTCCATCCACATCCCCATCGTATTGACCGTATTTATCCCGCTGGCTTTGGGTTGGATCTACCCTAACATCTTTTCCCCGGTACATATCATTTTCCTGGAATTAATCATGGGGCCAACTTGTTCTATCATTTATGAGAATGAGCCGATGGAAAAAAATACGATGTTACAAAAACCACGTCCCATCAGTACAACTTTTTTTAACTGGAAAGAATTAATGACCAGTATTATTCAAGGCCTGGTGATCACTATCGGAACGCTGGCCACTTACCAATACGCTGTAAGCAAAGGGGCAGATGAACAGCTTACCCGTACCATGGTATTTACCTGCCTGATTGCGGCTAATATCTTGCTCACGTTGGTCAACCGTTCGTTTTACTATTCGCTGTTTACCACAATCAGGTATAAAAATAACCTGGTGTTGCTGATCATCGGGATTACTATACTTATTTCATCTTCACTGATCTACCTTAAGCCATTGACAGACTTCTTTGGTTTCGAACAGCTAAACTTGTCTGAGCTTCTAATAAGTGCAGGTATTGGCTTTTTGTCTGTGATATGGTTCGAACTTTTTAAATGGCGAAAAGGAATGGCCGCCAGCAGGACTTTTACAAATCATACCTCATCATGAACAGAAGAAAATTCTTAAGCGTAACGGGGGGGGGCGATCGTTATCGCGGGTGCAACCTATTATACCTTCAGCGATAAAAGCAACTTAGTTAGGGCTAATTTGAAGCAGGATACTCCGCTTAAAACCCCATTGACTGTAGATGAAAGGAAGATTTTATATTTAGCTTCCCTGGCCCCAAGCGGCCATAATACACAACCCTGGTTTATCAACCATATTGAACCTTTGCATTGGATCATCTGCAACGATAAGAGTAAATGGTTGCCGGCTGTTGATCCGGCGCAACGGGAAACGATACTATCAATGGGTGCATTTATTCAAAATTTAGAGTATGCCGCCAACAACCTGGGCTATGTGTGTCAGTTTAGTTTAATTGCCAAAACTAATCAGGATGAAAAAGTAATGGAAGTAAAACTGATCAGGTCAGGAAACCCATTTAAGTACAGCACCGAAAGCATCAAACAACGCCGCACTGTAAGATCAAATATACTGGCCGCGGGATTAAAACCGGAAGATACCAGACTACTGGTTGACAATGAACCCGATTTTATTCACTTTATTCCCCGGACGGCTAAAGCATATCATTATCTCAATGAACAAACCATCGAAGCCAATAAGGTTCAGTCCTACCGCAATGCGGCGCAAAAAGAACTGGCTGACTGGATCAGGTTTTCCAGTAAGGATGCTGGAACATACCGGGACGGACTTACCCCCGGCAGTATGGAAATTGAGGGCATTTCCGGCTGGATAGTCCGAAACTTTTATGGAAAACCCAATGTGATGGGTAGAAGCTTCAGAGATCAGAATATTGACCAGGTAGAGAAACAGGTAGCGTCCTCCGCAGGCTGGTTTTTAATTACAAGTAAGGATGTCTCTGTAACCAGCCTCATTGAAACCGGGAGGCGGATGCAACGATTGTTCCTAAAAGTAAGAGATAAAAATATAGCCATACACCCGATGACCCAAATACTGGAAGAACCGGCTATTCATCAAAGCCTTAACGCATCAATCGGCATGAGTGACCCGGTACAGTTTATATTACGAACGGGCTATGTGAAGAATTATCCTGAACCGGTTTCATTAAGGCGGCCGGTAGGCTGGCTGATACGCGCTAAAGAAACGACAGTTCTTTAAAAATCAATAAGATGTTCTCAAAACTAACCAACATAAAAATCACCCACAGTGTTATTTGGGTTTTCTTCAATTTTGTCATCTTTTACATGCTCTATGCAGCAATCGAAAACAAGCTTGACTGGAAGCTTTGGGCCGGTTATGGAATTATACTAATGGAAGGTATCACCTTATTAATTTTCAATAAAATGTGCCCCTTAACCATTATGGCCCACAAATATTCACAATCCACAAAATACAACTTCGATATCTACCTCCCGGAGTGGTTAGCCCGGTACAATAAGCAGGTTTATACCATCATTGTGATAATAATCATAATTCTTACCGTTTACCAGCTTTCCAAAAAATGAAAACAACAAAAGGGCGAAATTATTTAATTTTCTTGTTGGGCTTTCTCGGTTTAGGAGCCCTTGGCGGAGGTGGATTGTTAATTATTTCACCAGGTGGCAATTTAATAGGTATGCCATTATCCATACTGGAAAAGTCACCTTTTCATAGTTTCATAATACCGGGGATCATTTTATTTATACTACTTGGGATAGCGCCTTGTCTATTAACATTCGCCTTAATCAGAAAACCGGCATCCGCATTCGCCGAAAAACTGAACTGCTAATTTATATAAAAAATAAAACTCAAAAATGAAAAAGCTTATGATCATTACGCTCATAGTATCCGGCATTTTGCTAATAACCCTGGTTATTGGGAGGATAAATTTATCAATCAAATTTTACCATCAGGTAAAAGAATTGTTTTCGCAGTCAAAGAATATAGAGGGCAAAACATTTAATTACAGTCAATTAGTTGGCTTACCCGAACCGGTACAGCGCTATTTCAAACTTGTTTTAAAAGAAGGGCAGCCATATATTAGTTATGCAAGAATTACACACGATGGGCAATTTAAAACCGGATTAGATAAAGATTGGATAAACATAAATGGGGAACAATACGCTACTACCGAAAAGCCAGGCTTTATTTGGAAAGGTTCTACAACAATGTTTACAGCCCGTGATATGTATATTAAGGATAAAGGGCGACTTGTTGTTTCGCTGGTCTCCATTTATACTATTGCAGATGGCGCTGGCAAAACATTTGACCAGGGCGAATTACTTCGCTGGCTTGGTGAAAGTGTTTTGTATCCAACAAATTTATTACCAGGCGATAAACTTCAATGGTTTGCAATTGATAGGCGGACAGCTAAACTTACCTTCAACTACCTTGGATTATCGCTCTTTTATATCGTTTCGTTTAATGATGCGGGCGAAATAATCCAACTTGAATCGAAACGTTATATGGACAAGAAAAATTTAGAAACATGGGTTATTAAACTGGCTAACTATAAAGTATTGAATCAAATAATTGTCCCCACAACTTTTGAAGTATTGTGGAGGTTAAAAAAAGGCGATTTTAGTTACGCCAAATTCTTTATAAAAAAGATAGAGTATAATGTGCCTAAAGCTTTTTGAACGCGATTTATGTTCTGTATTTAACTGTAGCGATTCTGGTAAATCCATCAAAGTCAAAGGTTCTGACACTGAGGTGAATTTAGCAGTAAGCCTGGCTGAAAATTTTTATAAGGTACATCAGGATTTCAAGTGTGGCGATTTCTGGCGGCGGGTCGGGCTTAGGTATTGCCTCGCTGCTTAACGGGCAAACCGATATAGGTAACTCTTCCCGTCCCTTGGGATGGCAACCACAACAATGTTCGCTAATTCCTTTTGTGCAAAATTCGTTATGCCCATCAAGGCATACTGTGCTTCAAAACTGATCCATTGGTGGCCCGTCGTATAGTATAATTGTTCAGGATAATTCATGGTTGCGCTATTTATTTATTTAAAAAACGATAGCGTCCGATAAAACTTCGTTCGCCCGTTTTAAAGCCTTTTCAAAAGTGTCTCTGATATTACTTTTCCCTATTTGAAATAACAAACGTGCCATTTTTAACTCATCCATTACCTGTTCACTATTCACTTCGGAAAGGATGAGTTTAGTTCCCTGCTTTTTTATTTCTTTATGAACGTCTCTCAATACCCTGATACCAGTTGCATCAATTACAGGGACATTTCCCATCCGGATGATCAATACTTTTGCGGGTTTCTCTAAAACTTTCATGGCATCCTTAAATTTATAAGCTGCACCAAAAAATAAAGGGCCGTTGATCTCAAAGACATCAACCCCTGCAGGTATTACTTCCATGTTAAGTTCCTGGTCAGGTAATGGATTTGCGGAAAAAATAGCTTGCTGTACAGAACTTGTTTGCATCATTTTACGCATAAACAAGAAGGCTGCCAGGATCATTCCGATTTCAATAGCTACGGTGAGATCCACCAGTACGGTCAGTCCAAAGGTGGTCAGTAAAACGGCTGCGTCACTTTTTGAGCCTTTAAATACATCTATAAAATTTTCCAACTCACTCATGTTCCAGGCGACCACGATCAATATACCTGCGAGTGTTGCCATCGGGATCAGCGCTGCCCATTTGCCTACAAAAAGCATGACCAGGAGCAGGGTGATGGCATGGATAATTCCAGCAATAGGTGTCCGTCCGCCGTTTTTAACATTGGTGGCTGTTCTTGCAATCGCACCGGTTGCCGGGATACCTCCAAAAATGGAAGAGCAGATATTAGCAAATCCCTGAGCGATCAGTTCCGTGTTAGACCGGTGGTTTCCGCCGATCATACCATCTGCGACAACCGCGGACAATAAAGACTCAATACTGCCCAGCAATGCAATGGTAAAGGCTGGCCTGATCAATTGCTGGACGGTAGCCAGGCTGACACCCGGAATTACCGGGCTTGGTAAAGAAGAAGGGATAGCCCCAAAACGGCTGCCAATGGTTTCTACCGGGAGATGAAAGAGCCAAACAGCCCATGTACTTATAACAATAGCGATCAATGAGCCCGGGATCTTATGGGTTATTTTGGGCCACAACAAAACTAACAGCAAGGTAAAAATCCCGATGAACAGGGCATATAGATTTACAGAAGACAGGTGCCGGCCATAATCCAGCCACTTGCTGATAAAATCCGCAGGAACGCTTCCCATTTTCAAACCTAAAAAGTCTTTGACCTCGGAGGAGAAAATGATGACAGCGATCCCGGTGGTAAAACCGATGATCAGGGGATAGGGAATATATTTGATGGTATTACCCAATTTAAATACGCCCATAATGATCAGTAGTATCCCGGCTATAAAAGTGGCGATAACTAAACCGCCGACACCGAACTGCTGGACGATTCCATAAACGATGACGATAAAGGCACCGGTAGGTCCACCGATCTGTACCCGGCTACCCCCCAAAGCGGATATGACGAGCCCGGCAATAATAGCGGTAAAAATTCCTTTTTCAGGGGATACACCGGAGGCTATTGCAAAGGCTATTGCTAAAGGTAGGGCAACGATACCTACAATTACACCGGCAACGGCATCTTTATAAAATTGTACCAGGGTGTAATTTTTTAGGGTATCGATCAGCTTTGGTCTGAACAAATTTATCATGCTGCTCGTTATTGAAACCATTTATATTTATTCCCGTCAACTGGCGTATCTGTGTCCAGTTCGGGGTGATAATGTACCTTTGGTGACAACCAGTAAAGCAATATCACACGGGAGTACCGGAAATTCAGCGGTGAAAGGACGAATAAGCCACCCAGGATCGTGGCAATATATAGCCAGGGTGAATCGTTATTTCGGGTGATCAGGAAAGTGGCAACCCATAAAAATCCTCCCACTGCCACATTCATAGCGTAGCCCACATACATCGCCGCATAGAAATAGCCCGGTTCAATCTCAAAAAACATCTGACAATGCGGGCAATTTAGGTTGATCCTGTTGGAGCCCAGGCTGTATGTAGCCTCCTCAAACATATTTCCTCTGCGGCAGCGCGGGCATTTGGCGTGCAGCATAGCCCATGATTTTGATGTTTTTGCCATTATTTATTTTTTCAATGCTGTGCTTCTTTTATAACACGATTACTTAAAATGTTGGTCCGGGAACTCATTCTTTGATCCACATTTTCAGAAACCTGCTATAGGAATTGCTGACCAGTTTATAACTTGGAGGGACCTGCTTATCCGGGCCGTGAAAAGTCACCAGCCTTGTTTCCGCTGGCTTTTTATCCAGCATTTCATAAACAAACCGGCTATAATGATCATAAAGCTCAAATGAGGTTTTTACCGCATAATCGATCCGGCTATCGGGTTCGATATTTTCATAAAAAGGGTTATAAAAATAAAAGTGATCGTAATCATCAAAATCCAGTTCGGTCAGGTTACCATGAATGAAATTTACGTTGGGTAAATCAATTTCCTCCCTGGCTATTTCTGCGAAAGTAAATAGTTCGCTCCGCTGTTCAATACCGTAAAATGTTGTTTCCGGATGGAAAAAACCGGCCACCAGGCAGAACTTTCCGACACCGCTCCCGATGTCCAATACTTTGGCGTTTGGAATTGCCAGGAACTCACCCGCTTTTTTAGCGATGTCAACAGAGGTCCAGTGCATAGGTGATAATGCCTGGATATGCTCGGGGTAGATATCGTCAAACACATAGTCTTTGCGAAAAAGGGACGGACTTAAAGTATCATGGAGCATACTACTGTCTTTATTATCGGTTTCAAAACTCCTGAAAGGAGCGGTCAAAAATTTGAACACATTCATTTGGATTATTCTTTGATCCACATTTTTAGCAAAGTATCGTAGGAAACATCTGCCAGCTTATAATCCGGGGGGATCTCCTGTTCTAAACTGTGGAAGGTGACCAGGCGCGTCCCGGAAGGTTTCGCGCTTAGCGCGGCATAAAGGTATTGGGTATAGTAATCATACAAACTTTCCGATAGTTCTATCGTATCGTCAATTCGGCAAAGCGGATCAATATTCTCGAAGAATGCATTATAAAAATAGAAGTGATCAAACTCTCTAAAATTAATCTGGGTAACATTACCGTAAATAAAATTTACGTTGGGCAAATTTGCATACCTTTTGATATTTTCTGCCAAATGATGCAATTCATGTCTTTGCTCAACCCCGTAAAAAAAAGTTTCGGGGTAATGATAACCCGCAGTCAAGCAGAATTTACCAATGCCGCTACCAATATCAAGTACCCTGGTGTTTGGTAAAGACAGGAATTCTGCGGCTTTTCGGGCAATAGACAACGGAGTGAAATGTTTGAGCGATAGTAATTGAACATGTTTTGGGCATAGCCAATCAAATTCCGTGTCGTCGCTGAATAAGAGTTTATTGACCAGATTGTTTTCCGACGGTGCGGTTATTCCCTGCTTGATTTGATCCCCATAAGCAGATGGTAAGCGCGAAAACCGATAATCTTTCATCTTATGCAAATCTATGGTTATAGCAGCGGCAACGTTATGGTAAGACATCAGTATGCAGGCTGATATTTATCAGTTTTTGCCAATAGACATGAGCTTTATATCTTCCAGGCGAGTTGCGCTTTTTGCACATGCAGCGTGCGGTAGCTAATAAAATAGGTGTCAATAAATTCGTATCTTTATAACATGAGCCTATCTGGAATTTTTCCAATTGACAAATGGGAATTCACAACGCAGTCTGTTCTTAATACTCTCTCAGAAGAAGATTACCATTTTTTGATCTCCCGGCAGGGAGCACAGAAATATCAAAAAGGGGAAATTATTTTCAAGGAAGGTGTTGTGCCTTCCGGTATTTATTTTATCCACCAGGGGAAAATAAAAAAGTATAAAGTTGACAGGAGTGGCAGGGAGCAGATCATATACGTAGCCAACAAAGGCGAGCTGATCGGGTACCATGCAGTCTTAGCGGAAGAACGTTGCCCTGACTCTGCCGCCACATTGGAGGAGAGTTTAATCAGTTTTATTCCTAAAGAAGATTTTTTAACTATTCTTGATAAGGCGCCGCTTTTTGCCCGGCGCTTATTAAAAACATTGAGCCATGAGTTTACCGTGTTGGCCAATGGCATTTCCGTGATTTCGCAAAGAACCGCCACGGAACGACTTGCCATTGCGCTGATCGTATTGAGGGAAAAATTTAAAGATGAAGGGGCTACTGAAAATGAAATCATTCTGAATATCTCCAGGATGGATCTGGCCAGTCTGGCCGGGATCGCCCAGGAAAATGTGATCCGCCTGTTAAAGGAATTTAAAGAAGAAGGTATTTTGGAGACGGATGGCCGGAAAATATGGATCAAGGATATTAAGCGGCTCGTTAAAAAGTCAAACTACGGGCAATGAACTTTCTTACTGGGAAAATAAATAAAAGAACGTATTGTCAAACAGTCTTCGAAAAAACAGGTTGCCTTGGTTCAGTAAAAAAGCTGCCTATTCCATGGATGACAGCTTTTTGTATGGTTTCTGTATCCTTTAGCTACATTGGAAACGTCACGACCAGAGATTTGATGATTTACGGCCTGGATCTGTTTTTGCGAGAAAACGACCCGAAAAGGAGGCGGAGCGGATAGGGGAGTATGAATGTATTACCCCAAATAAAAAATCCGTTTATATGTTTGTAATTTTATAGGCAATCCTGCCAGGGTTGCGATTATAACCAGCCAATCGAAATCATCGTGCAAAAAAAAGTTAAATTAGCGTTTTAAGTAACCATGCTCAATAATTTTTTCGCTAAGCTATCAAAAGGGATAACACTGACAGACGCTGATAAAGCAATTTTCAGGCAGCATGTTATTGTAAAGAAGTTAAGAAAACACCAGTATTTTTTGCAGGAAGGAGAAATTTGCAAATCGGTCGCTTTTGTGAGTAAGGGCATCCTCCGTTCATATTTAGTAGATGAAAAAAACAACGAACGAATTATCCAATTTGCGCCGGAGGGATGGTTTATTTCCGATATATCCAGTTTTATAACTGAAGATAAATCTATTATGAATATTGATGCATTAGAAGATACTGAATTGATATTGATGAGCAAAACTGCACACGTCTATCTGGAGACCGCTGTTCCCGAATTTTTTAAATTTAATTATGCTCAGTATCGCGGCGCATATATTTCGCTGCAAAAAAGGTTAATAGATATGTTTACGCTATCAACCGAAGAAAAATACACCAAACTGCTAAGTATTTATCCGGATATTATGCAGCGCGTCCCGCAACATATGATTGCTTCCTATCTCGGGTTAACCCCTGAAACGCTAAGCCGTGTGAGAAAGAAACTTTCTGTTAAAAAGACTGAAGAATAATCATTGATCCATTGACCGAAATCAATATAATTTCTTGATTCATATCAAGATATTGGAACGAAATCCGGTTTATTTTTACTCCGAAGCTTCCTATCGTCAAATTAAGCATTCGAATGCAATTTGGCAGCCCCGAAGTTTTCATTTAACTAAATTCAAACCAATTATTAAACATGAAGAAATTATTATTATTTGCGGTTATTCTGCTTTTACAAAACTCATTATTTGCCCAAACAACTACGTGGAAAAATGATAAAATGCATTCCAAACTTAAGTTTTCCGTTGTCCATCATTTGCTTTCAGACGTAGATGGTTTGTTTAAAAATTTTGAAGTAACTATAACCGCTGCGAAGTCCGATTTCAGCGATGCCGTTTTTGAACTTTCAGCAGATGCGTCTTCTATAAACACAGAAGTGGAAATGCGTGATAATGATTTAAAAAGCTCTAGCTTTTTTGATGTGGCGACTTATCCAAAAATCACTTTCAAAAGCACATCAATAAAGCCGGACGGGCAAAACAAGTATAAGCTTACCGGCAACCTCACCATGCATGGTGTTACAAAACCTGTAACGATGGACCTTTGGTACCGCGGCACAAAGGAGAACCCAAACAGCAAAAAAAATGATGCCGGTTTTAAATTACGGGGTACATTAAAGCGTTCAGACTTTAATATTGGGACAAACACGCCAACGGTACTTGTAAGCGACGAGGTAGAAATTGAAGCCGACGGCGAGTTCGCCAAAGCCAATTGACAACTCCGATTACGCAACTTTCTTCAGCATTGAACAATTGTTGCATACCAATTATTCAAGCCAACCTGTCGTTCGTCTTAAATTATAATATGATGAAAAAAAACATCATTGTCCTTGCAATTGTTTTAACTACCCTTATCGCCGACCAGGCTTTTGCACAGTTACCAGTAATCCGGCTTGCAAATCAAAAATCTTTGTTACAAAGCAAAGACCCTAAGCTTGCGGCCAATAAAAAGCTTGTATACGATTGCTGGCGCGAAATGCTGGAAGCAGGTCATATTGATCTGGCAGATAAATATCTTGCCGAAAACTACATGCAGCATAATCCGAATGTTCCCACCGGAAGAAAAGGATTTGTTGAATTATTTTCAAAGTTTGCGAAACCTACGCCAATTGTGGATACCATAAAAGCCCCTGTGGTTGCAATTGTTGCGGAAGGAGATCTGGTCGTGATAAGCTTTGCCGCAAAATTACCCGACCCTGCGGACAGCACAAAAACCTACACCACAACCTGGTGTGACATGTTTCGGATTGAAAACGGAAAACTTGCAGAACATTGGGATGGGGCGCAAAAAGCAAAGAATTAATACAGAAGGTTCAAACGGTTAAAATCGGGGACATTCAGATAGCGAAATTACCGGCTGACGAATCCGGGTAATTGAAATAAAGAAAATATTTATATCAGTTCATCATTTGAAATGATATGGACATTTGTCCAAAACCATTTAATACAACGTTATGTATATATCAAGCAGAAGAAAATTCTTAGGGCAGCTGTCGGTTATTACCGCTGCTATCACCCTCCCCAAATTTGCCAATTCTTCAGTTATTGCTGAAGACGATTTTGTGATGGCTGAAGCCTCTGAGGGCAAACTTAGGGGTATCAGAAAGGGCGGAGTTTGTTTATTCAAAGGTGTTCCTTACGCCGGAAGGCTCTCGGGTGACAGGCGTTTTAAAAGACCGGCAAAACTGGAGCCATGGACAGGTGTACGTGACGCTTTACAACTTGGTGCCCCCTGTATCCAACCACAATTTCAAACTCGTGGTATAAACGAACCCAAGCCAGATGAAGATTGCTTGTTTTTAAATGTTTGGACGCCAGCTAATGATAATAAAAAACGCCCAGTGATGTTTTACAATCATGGAGGAGGGTTTTCTAACGGCTCAGGCGGCGCCCTTGATCAGGATGGTTCAAACCTTGCCCGCTTTTTTGATGTGGTCGTAGTTGAGACAAATCACAGATTAGGATTAATGGGCTTTCTCTATTTGGAGCATATTGCAGGCCCGGAATATGCCGGTTCGGGTAATAATGGCCTTCTTGATATTGTCGACGGCTTAAAATGGGTGAAAAAAAATATTGGAGCTTTTGGAGGTGACCCGGATAATGTGATGATCTGGGGCGAATCAGGCGGAGGCGCAAAAACAAGCTGTTTATATGCTATGCCGGCGGCTGCACCCTATTTTAATAAGGCCTCTATTGAAAGCGGCCCCGGCCTTAGAATGTTGCCCAAAGAAGCCGCGATCGAAATGACAAAATTGGTATTCAGGGAACTGAATATCGATATGAAGGACTGGGAAAAAATACTTGATGTTCCCGTAAAGGATTTAATTGACGTACAAAATAAAGTTCCCAGCCTGATGGCTGACAGCGATTATATCCACCAACACGGTGTTGTAGGGTTCGTTCCTAATAATTTCGCGCCGGTAGTAGACGGGGTTGCACTACCCCACGACCCCTTTGATCCCTTTGCGCCGAAAATTTCAAAGGACAAGCCGCTCATGACGGGTTGGAATGAAGATGAATGGGCGTTTTTTGCAATGTATTCACATGATACCGGCGCGCTGAAAAACGACTTTACATTTGAGGCATTACAAACAAAAATCCAACCGGAGTTCGGCGCTGATGCGCAAAAAATAATTGGGACCTATAGGCAAACAAGGCCTAACGCATCCGCCAGCGATATCTGGATGGCTGTTAAATCAATTAATATGATGGGACTTGGCACCATTGCTATCGCAGAAAGGAAAGCTGAACAACATGGCGCCCCTGTATATCTGTATAATTTTGGTTATAAATCTGAGGCAAAGGTCCCTGACACTGATTATCCTTTCGGTACGCCCCATGCCATGGATATCACGTTCAAATTCAATAACGAAGTGCCGGGCGCACCGGCTGGGTTTTTAAGCGGGAACAAGCCTGAGCGCTTTGTTGCATCGCACCATATGGCGGAACTATGGACTACTTTTGCAAGAACAGGTAAGCCAGCCGCAAAAGATGTTCCTGAGTGGCCGGCTTACAATTTGGCAGACCGGCCCACCATGCGCATAGATGCTAAATGTGAAGTAATTAATGACAGGTACAAGGAAGAACTGGCGATGTGGCGGTCGATAGGCCGAATAGGTTATCACTCGCTTAATTCAAGGTAACCGGTACTCATGCTAAAGCGACGATTGCCATAATGAGCGTGATTTTTTCAAATATTTAACGTGTAACAGGTGAGCAGTTAAATTATTTATCTTAATAATATGCCGCACGTTCTGATGCCGGATAGGAATGGCAGGCATTTATCTTGATTCAGTTGAACGCGAGCAGCGGTTTGATCTTAACGGATACCATATCCAAGCCTCCCGTTTCCACACACGGAGATAATTTTGCCCAATAACATACCAGTTGGTATGTTATTGTTTATCTTTGTCGCGAAGCCAATTGTGCTCGACAACAGCCTATGTATTCAACCCTATTAGCACTTCATTCTTTGGTACGCTGGTTTGTGCTGTCAAGCCTGCTTTTTTCACTTTTCCTGGCTTACCATGGTTGGTTCTTCAAAAGAAAATTCTCCGGCATTGATAATGCCGCAAGGCATTGGACCGCCACTATAGCGCATATCCAGCTCATTTTCGGCCTTTGGCTTTATTTTATCAGCCCCATCATTGACTATTTTCTGCATAACTATAAAGACGCCGTTCATCAAAGACAGATCCGTTTTTTCGGTATGGAACACAGCCTGATGATGATAACGGCAATTATTGTAATCACTATCGGTTCGGCAAAAGCCAAACGCAGGCAAACCGATAAGGAACGGTTTAAGACAATGGCAATTTGGTTTACCATTGGCCTTATAATCATACTGGCAAATGTTCCCTGGCCATTCTCACCATTGACGAGCCGGCCTTATTTCAGATCTTTTTAAATATCGGTTAAATGAATCAAACTTTAAACAAAAAGACATCAACGGTTAGAAATTATAAACCTTTAATATGGGCTTTGGCTTTAGGTATAAATGGCCTGATCATATTTTCTATTTTCCTTCCGGATAAGGAAAGCTTTAAGGCCTACAGCTTTTCATTTCTGCCGCTGGTAAATGCAGTAATGAACGGGGCTACCTTCATTTTTCTTTTGCTGGCATTGTATGCCATTAAACAGAAAAACATACAACGGCACCGTAATTTTATTTTCGCCGCTTTTGTATGTACTTCCGTATTCTTATTGTCTTACCTCCTGTATCATTTTACCACGCCGTCCACAAAGTTTGGCGGGCATGGCGCTCTCAGATATATCTATTATTTAATATTGCTCACGCATATCCCACTGGCGATCATAACCGTCCCGCTGGCGCTCATATCCATCGGACGCGGCCTGAATATGGAAGTCACTTTACATAAAAAAATTACCCGCTGGGCTATGCCTATTTGGCTATATGTGAGTTCAACCGGTGTGATCGTCTATTTATTGATATCGCCTTACTACAGGTAAATAACATACGCCGGCGGCGTAACCGGAAATTGGCATTTCCTGTTGCCAGGCAGAGAAAAGACTTCGAGCGATGCTGTTCCCGGATTTTAATCCGGTTTTGTAAATAAGTGCCAGTAATTCGGAAATTAACGTTAGCAGCCCTCTCATTGCCTTGCCTACCTTTGACTAACAAATAAATATCTTAAAGATGGAAAAGCAATTAAAAGTTTTGATAACCGGTGCAACCGGTAAAAGCGGCAGTGCAGCGATAGACGAACTACTGGAAATGGGTTATCCCGTTAGGGCTCTTGTTCACAGTCACGATGAACGTTCAGAAAAACTCGCAGCCAAGGGTGCGGAGGTCGTAGTGGGCGATCTGCTCAATTACAATGAAATTTCTACAGCTATGCAGGGTATTGACACCGCTTATTTCTGTTTTCCGGTTATTGTTCCGGGAGTGCTGCAAGCCACGGCCTATTTTGCCCAGGCTGCTAAAGAAAACGGTTTGAAAGGCATCGTTAACATGTCCCAGATATCTGCCAGACGGGAAGCTAAAAGCAATGCGGCGCAGGATCACTGGGTTGGGGAACAGATTTTAAATATGACCGGCATTCCTACTGTTCATTTAAGGCCTACCTTTTTTGATGACTGGTTCCTTTATACCCGTGATATTATTCACGAAACCAGCACGATCGTATTACCTTTTGGCAACGGACGCTGGGCACCTGTCGATTCAGCTGATCTGGGCCGTGCGGTAGCCAAAATTGCCGTGGCCATGGAAGACTATTCAGGTCAGGTTATCAGGCTTTACGGCCCGGAGGAATATAACATATTTGAAATGAGCGAAATTATTTCAAATGTATTAGGCAGAACCATCAAATATGAACCGGTGACGATTGAACAATTCTTTGAAATTAATTCCAAAAGAGCGGCTAGTGAACATTTTGTACAACATGTCACCCATGTTGCCGAAGATTGTGTTAATGGCGTATTTGCCGGAACAAATGATCTGGTAGAAAAGATTACCGGTAGAAAACCAACAACGCTTGCTGATTTCTTTACCAGGAACAAGGCTTTGTTTCAATAATCGTTTACAGGTTGCAAAAAGTAAGCGACAAATCACGTCGTTCTGTGGGAGAAAAGTTTTATTCACAAAACATACCAGTTAGTATGTTTTGTTTTATCTTTAGTAAAAGCAAACCTTTTTAGAAATGGCGAGCTTGCCCTGGCGATGATACATGTCGGATACCAGGGATATGCTAAAAAAGTAATTACGCCGGTCGACATGATCCGGTTAGCCCGATACTAATCGTAGTTCTTTCATTGATGGCCATGTTTTTTCCTGGATTTTCAAGTCGGTATGATTGAAAATCAGCATGCTGATGCAATTATGCAGATAAGTGACAGTAATTCGGAAATTAGCGTTAGTACACCCGGCAGCACCAGACCTACCTTTGATTAAACAAATAAATAATCAAAAAATAAATCATTTCACTTTAAAAATTTTAATCATGAAAACGAAAGTTTGGTTTGTAACAGGTGCCAGCAAAGGCTTTGGTCTTGAAATAATAAAAGCAGTCCTTGCCTCTGGCGATAAAGTAGTAGCTACCGTCCGTAATAATGCAGCCGGCCTGCAAAACGAATTGGGTAACGCTGAAAATTTATTGGTGGTCACCATGGATGTCGTGAACGAAGACGAGGTAAAACGTGCCGTAAAAGATGGCATTGATCGGTTCGGGCAATTGGATGTGGTGGTTAATAATGCAGGCTTCGGCATTGTAGCCGCTATTGAGGAAGCATCTGATGCAGAGGTAAGACGTCAGTATGATGCCAATGTGTTCGGTCTGTTGAACGTTACCCGTGCGGTATTACCAAATATGCGGGAAAGGAAAGCAGGTCATATTATCAATATCTCCTCTCTCTTTGGTTACGGAGCCTTACCTGCCTGGGCTTTGTATGGCTCTACCAAATACGCCGTGGAAGGCATATCTGAAGGTCTGGCGCTTGAGCTTGCACCGTTCAATATCAAAGTTACCGCGCTTGCCCCGGGCTTATTCCGCACACAGTTCTTAAATGCGCAATCCTACACTTCAGCTGCCAGTACTATACCGGATTATGATCAAACCATGGTCGGACAAATGAAAAATGTCCCCGATGCATTGCATGGCAACCAACCTGGCGACCCCGCTAAACTGGCGAAAGTAGTTGTTGAACTGGCTGCCGCAGAAAATCCGCCACTTCATTTGCCGGTAGGTAAGGATTCGCTGGAATCATACCGGACAAACAGTGCTAAGGTAAGCGAAGAAATTGAGGCATGGGCCGACAAGTTTACCCCAACTGAAGTGACAGCATAAAACCGACCAGGAATATTTTATTTTTCCTTACACACAAGAAAAAGTAGAAGGATTAAACCAATGGTTTGTTTATTAAAAATAATTACTTTTAATAGATAAAAACGATGAAACATTTTAAATCCTTAAGTGAAATGCACCGGGAAAACGGCTTGCCGGCTCCCGAGCATCCGATGCTTAGCCTGCTGCGTATCACCCCTGGGCTGGTGCTGAATTTTACGGAATTTACCTGCGATTTTTACATGATCGGCCTGAAAAATATTAAGGCAGGCCACTGGCTGTACGGGCGCACTAAATTCGATCATGAAAAGGGCTCAATGGTGTTTTGGAAGCCCCGGCAGGTAATTGAGGTCAACAACCTGGAACTGGAAGAGGATGGCTATATAATGCTGTTTCATGAAGATTTTTTATTGGGTAACGCACTGCAAAGGGAAATTCAAAAGTATTCTTTCTTTGATTATGAAACGGATGAGGCTTTGCATCTCGCGCCAAAAGAAGAAAAGACCATCTCACGGTTATTTGAATCCATAGAATCAGAATACGCCAATAACCACGACGAATTCAGTAAGGAAATTATCCTGGTCAATATCGATTCGATGCTGAAATATGCCGAGCGTTTTTATAAACGGCAATTCATCAACCGCAAAGAACTGACCGGTAAAACAGTTACAGCCTTTAATAAGTTACTGGATAATTATATCCGGGAGGACAAGTTTTTGAAAGAAGGACTGCCGTCGGTCGCTTATATCGCATCGGCACTAAATATGTCGCCTCGCTACCTCAGCAATGCGTTAAAGATGGAGACAGGAAAAACGGCACAGGAACTCATTCATATCGCGCTCATTACTGTGGCAAAGAACAAATTAAGGGAATCCGAAGAAAACGTATCGGAGATCGCCTATTCCCTGGGATTTGAAAACATGTCCTATTTCTCCAAACCGTTCAGGAAGGAAGTCGGTAAAACCCCGAAAGACTTTAAGAAACAGCTTTTAAACTAAGCTGGAAATCATATTCAGGATAAGAAATGAACCAGGCAGTCCCTGATGAAATACCAAATTGAATGATCCTATTTTTTATCAAATAACATACTAATTGGTATGTTAAGATTAGCTTTGTAAAACCACAGAATAAGAAATGGAACATGTATTGGATAACCCCGCATTTAACGCTTTAGCTACTGGGAATAGACAACTGGCTAATGGCACAGATGGTATTAAATATTTCTCTCCCGAAGTATCACCTTTTATCGGGTTTAAGGAACTGCAACCGGATAGCTTTCAGCAACTTTATGACCTGGTGCCTTTTGATGGCCCGATCGGTTATGTTACCCCTGTTGAAACAGAAATACCCGAAATGTGGAAATTGCTCAGTCCGATCAAAGGCCGGCAAATGATCTACGAGGGTGATATGAAAGAGGTAAATACATCCAGCCTGGTCAAATTGACTGATGTGCATATCCCGCAAATGATCGGATTAACGAAACTAACCCATCCCGGTCCTTTTGATGCCCGTACCATTGACTTCGGCGATTATTACGGAATTTTTGACGGTGATCAGTTGATCGCCATGGCGGGACACCGGATGAAGCCATCACCCTATACGGAGATCAGTGCCGTATGCACACGTCCCGACTATACCGGCCGTGGCTATGCCAGACAATTGGTGGAGTTCCAGATCAACCGGATTAAGGATGCAGGAAATATCCCGATGTTGCATGTCGCCTATGGTAATGAACGCGCTTTTGAAGTATACAAAAAGATCGGGTTCGAGGTGCGCAGCGATATGTACTTCTATATCCTGCAAAAAAATAAATAGCTAAAACTGATGGCCTGGGTGTAATGGCATCATCCGGTTATAACTGAACACCTAATTGAGCAGGAATAGCGACCGGACATCCGGATCGCCGAGAAGTGATTATAGCCACTGATCACTATGAATTAATTCTTTATTTTTGCTAACATACTATTCGGTATTTATGGCAAAAGCAGAAGCGACACGCTTGACTATATTGCAAAAGGCATATGATTTAGTTTACCAGAAAGGCTATCAGGCCACCAGCATTGATGACATCATTGCCACTACACAGGTAACTAAGGGGGCTTTTTTTTATCACTTTAAGAACAAGGAACAAATGGGGCTTGGTATCATCAATGAATTGATGTATCCCCAAATAATCCCCCTGTTAGAGAAAACGCTTAAAAAGCCCAACGACGTCCGGGTAAACATTTACGAAATGATGGAAATACTGTTGTTTAACGACGAGTTCTTTAAAGTCGAATTCGGCTGTCCCGTTATCAATCTGATAGATGAAATGGCAGCCCTAAACCCATCCTTTCAGAAGGCACTAACGCGTGTGATCAAAAAGTGGCAGACTATCATTGAGGCGGCAATATTAAAAGCACAGAAGAAAGGCCAGTTAAGCCAGGATAATGAAGCCAATAAGATCGCCCTTCATGTTATAACAAATTATGGTGGAGCGCGCTATATGGGGAAATTATTCGGCAAGTCTTCCTATTCGGATTTTTTGAAGGAATTTGAGAAGTATTTAAAGAGTCTGATGTAATTTTTTTTAAAACAAAACATATCACGTGGTATGTTTTACGGTATTGTTCGGAGTGATTAGACAGCGGTTCAAGAATGATGTGTCTTTAGCTATAATGGTGTCAACGGCCTGCTTAACGCTTTCGTCATCGGTCAGCGTAACATCCAGCACGGTTACATTCTCTAACGCTAATAAGGCATTTGCCTTATCAGCGTTCTTTCCGTTCGTATCTCTCATGGTGGCGTAAACCTTATGGCCTATAGCTGCGACACTATGGGCGGTAAGCCAACCGAATCCACTGTTTGTTCCTGTTATTAAAACTATTTCTTTGCTCATCTTTTTATTGTTTAAATGATAGCGCAAATTTTGGCAATTGGAACAGTGATACATTTACCATTTGGTAAAAAGTGATCTCAACGGATATTTTTTCTTATCCTGCTTAAGGACTGCTGGGTGATCCCCAGGTAAGAAGCGATATGAGAAAGCGGCACACGATTAACAAGGTCGGGAAAATGCTCTATGAACGATAAATAACGAGTGGTGGCATCTTCCGATACAAGCGGGCTTCTTCTTTCGATCGTTTTTAGCAAACAGTTTTTTAAGATCAGATGCTCAATATCTTTCCAGCCAACAATCGTATTGCCGGTCTCGTCCCAGTCTTTTTTGGAAAACACCAGGAATTTACAATGGGTAACGGCCTGTATATACTCGGACGCAACTACCTGCGCCTCGAACCTTTGCTGGTCGGAAACAAAATTATGCTCATCTATGAATGAATGCGTGATCTCTTCGCCCTTATTGTTATAGTAACAGAATCGAACCACACCTTCCAAAATAAATCCAACGTACCTCGGTATCTTCCCGGCTTCAGAAAAATATTCCTCTTTATGAAGTTCAAGCGTTTTTGCCTTGCTTATAATGAAGTCTGTTTGCTGTTTGTTCTGATTCCCGAATTGCAGTATGTAATTGATGAACACTTCCATAAGTTAAATTTTGAATATATTGTGGGCAGTTCATTTACCATTTGGTAAAAAATGATGTTGTGTAAACATAAAAGTATCGATAAAACACAAACTTCCTGTTTTGAGGGTCAGCTACTGGGGGATCAGAGCCTAAAGTTTGCCCAATGATAATTTGAAGACAGTAGCCTTGGTCAGGTTCACATCCTTACACCAGCAAATCACAATCGAAGTCCATGCGAAAGGTTTCCTGTAATATTCTTAAATTCGGTCATTAAGACAAATATAAGCTAATGATCTTTAGTTTTACCGCTACGCCGGAGTTTGATTTCATGACTTATTTTGCCCGGCATATCGGGGCAACGGTAAATAATGATTTGTTGGTCATTCCTGATCACGTTGGGAACGGATACATTCGTAAACTTTTGTTCGGCCCGGAATTCAAGATCACCTTTCACCATTATCTGCTAAAGGAAGATCTGATCATCAAACGCAATACATCCGGCCTGGGTAACGAACTGATCACCATATTCTTTTACAGCAACGAGCAAACGCTCGGTATAGTGTTTGACAACAATCCCAATATTCAGTTTTCTGAGCGCGATGAATCCGCCATCCAGGTTACCTCCAATGACCTGAACTCGACCATACGTTTCCCGGCGGGGAACACTATCCGTTACGCAGTGATCGCCATAATGCCGGCATATCTAAAAACACTATTGGCCCTAAATAAGCTGAATTCTACACTCGAAACCATAACTAGCCCCGGTAATACATTTCTCTATTTTGAGAACATGACGGCTGAGGCAAAACTGCTTCTCAAAAACTTAAGCGCGGTGGATATGAGCGATGGGTTAAGCCAATTCTATATGCAGATTAAAGTACAGGAGCTGCTATACCTGCTTTTTCAAAAACTATCAAAACGCGAAAGCTTACCGCATCAGACTATTAACAGCGCGGATGTGGCCAGGCTTCTCCATGTACGTAACGAGATTATCAGTGACCTGAGCGAACCGCCGGTTTTACCTGAACTGGCACAAATTGCTGCCATGAGCGAAACCAAATTAAAACAGCTTTTCAAACAGGCCTTTGGTGATACTATTTACAATTACTTCCAGCGCGCCCGGATGGAAGAGGCAGCCTTTTTGTTAAAGCAAGGTAGGCGGTCGGTTGCTGAGGTTGGCTATGAACTGGGCTTTACCAACCTTAGCCACTTTAGCAGGTTGTTCGAAAAATATTATGGCTTTACACCCAAGCGGTATTCCTCACAAGCTTAAACCTATTCGTCGTATCGGACTGATTTTTCGCCTTTTCAGGCTATTATCAGCTTGCTATTAGGCGCAATTTTGCTTTATCAATTAAAAGATAAGCGAAATGAAAAAGTTATTTATGCCCTATAGCAAAGCTGCACTTCAGTTGAAGAACCATGTCGTAATGGCACCTATGACCAGAAGCCGGGCGATCGGCAATGTGCCCAACGACTTCATGGCCACCTATTACAAACAGCGTTCCGGTGCCGGACTGATCATTACCGAAGGCACTTCACCCAGCCCAGAAGGTTTAGGCTATCCCCGTACCCCGGGTATTTTTACCGATGCCCAGGTAGAAGGATGGAAACTGGTGACCAATGCGGTTCATGAAAACGGCTCCAAAATATTCTTACAACTGATGCATACCGGCAGAATAGCCCATAGCTCCAATTTGTCGGAAGGCCATCACGTTGTGGGTTTATCAGCTATTAAAGCAGCAGGCGAAATTTATACCGATACTGGCATGTTTGAATACTCGGCCCCAACCGCATTGGATGAAGCAGGCATAGCCCGTATTGTGCAAGATCATGTCATGGCTGCTGAAAATGCCATAGCCGCGGGCTTTGACGGTGTCGAGTTACACGGGGCACACGGCTATTTGCTGGAGCAGTCTTTAAATCCGCAGGTAAATAACCGTACGGATAACTACGGCGGATCAATAGCGAACCGCAGCCGTCTGACGCTGGAGATCGTACAAAAAATAGCAGCCGCCATCGGAGCAGCTAAGGTTGGCCTGCGCATTTCACCATTTCTAACATCCAACGACATGCCTGCCTATGAAGAAGCTGACGTACATGAAACCTACATTCGCCTGGCCCGGGAAGTAAACCAGTTGGACATCGTATACCTACATGTTTCAAACAATCCCGGCATTCCCGGAAAAACACATCAGGATATACGTGAGGCTTTCGCTAACACCATTATCTATTGCAACGGGTTCACGGCAGAAACCGCTGAAGCCAATATACAGGATGGATCAGCGGATCTGGTTGCCTTTGGCAGAAGTTTTTTGGCCAACCCCGATTTTATGAGGCGAATAGAAAGAAACGTCTCCCTGAATGAGCCGGATTATAACACGCTTTATACGCCCGGCGAAGAAGGCTACACCGACTACCCCGTACTTTAATTTTTACCATTTAAAAACACACAGTTATGAAAATTACAACCACAGGCTCATTAGGAAATGTAGCCAAACCATTAGTAAAAAAGCTGATCGCAGCCGGACATGGAGTAACCGTGATCAGTACAAAAGATGACCGAAAAAGCGAAATTGAGGCTTTGGGTGCAAAGGCGGCAATCGGCTCTATTAGTGACGAAGCATTTTTGACTGAATCTTTTAGCGGCGCAGACGCAGTTTATACCATGATGCCACCATCAATGGGGCCAGGTAATATGATACAAAACATCGCCGATGCGGGACAAGCTTACGCGAACGCCATTAAGACAGCAGGCGTAACGCGCGTGGTCATGCTGAGCAGCGTTGGCGCTGATGCTGCTGAAGGTACGGGGCCCGTACAAGGAGTTCGTCGTGTTGAAAAGATATTACAAGGTTTAGACGGCGTAAATGTGACTGTTTTGAGGTCAGGGTTTTTCTATGTTAACTTTCTTAGAGATATTCCATTGATCAAAAGCAAAGGCATCTTCGGTAATAATTATAACGGTAATGACCGGTTGGCCCTTACACACCCTGAAGATCTTTCGACAGCGCTTGCAGAGGAATTGCAAGCTGAAGGAAGCGGCTTTGAAGTGAAGTACGTTGTAAGTGATGTTTCGACTGGAGAAGCAATAGCAGAATCATTCGGTCAGGCCATTGGTAAACCAGAACTGATTTGGACAAATATCCCGGATGAACAGTTAAAACAGGGCATGCTTGCCGGAGGATTGCCGCCGGAGCTAGTCGGCCTGATCGTTGAAATGGGGCAAGGTGTACGGGCAGGTATTATCACCTGGGACTTTTTTGCCAGCGGTGCTAAGGTAACCGGTCAGATCAAGCTGGAACAGTTTGCTCAAGAGTTCAAAGCCGCATATCTGCACGCTTAAGCACTATTTATCTATAACAACTCACATAATCATGGAAGTTTCTTTGACAAAGCAAAGGCTGTTATCATACGTATGATAACAGCCTTTGCTTTATTCACTTATTGGTGGCGTCCCATAAAGTAAAAAGCGACTAAAGAATTTTAAGCTTGTCCATCTTTCATTATGTGTAACCCCGCTTACGGAACTTATTTACCGTAAGTGATTTTAAGGAATTCCTTTAATTCCGTTGGTTTTCTTCCCAATAAATGTTCCAGATCACTTCTCTGCGTATCGAACTCACCATTTCTTATCGCAGTAGAAAATGCGCCTAAGAATCCAACAACGTCTTTCGGAACGCCGGCCTTTCCAAGAGCATTGCTGTAAGTATCAAGTTCAGGCTTCAAATAAGTTACCTTTTTACCAGTAATATGTGTTAGGAAGCCTGTTATTTCTTCAAAAGAATAAGCATTATTTCCGGTGATTGTGTAGGTCTTATATTCATGTCCGAGAGTGGTAAGCACCACAGCTGCGGCTTCGCCAATATCCGTCCTGGGAACAAAAGGAACCTTTCCATCGCCGGCTGGAAAAAAAATACCCTTTTCCAAAAATGCTTCCCCGGAAAACTTGCCGATCGAGTCAGCGTAAAGCGAGTTGTTAAATATGGTATAGGCAATTCCGGTCTCTTTTATATATTCAGCTGTAGCTCTATGAACCTGAATTACGAATGGAATGGCTGTTGTCTCATCATCCTTAATTTCCTGACTTATATAAACGATGTGCTGAAGACCATTCTCCTTAGAGGCGTTGATGACGTTCTTATGTTGCAAAAGCGTATCTGCCGCCACATCATTGGAAGAGATCAAAAAGAGCTTATCCACACCCTCTAAGGCATCTACAAGGGAGTTATAGTCATTGTAATTCCCTGTTTTTAACTGAACACCCTGTTCACTTAAATTTGCTGCTTTGTTTTCGTCTCTTACCAAAGCGGTAATTTTACTAGCCGGAACACCTTTTTCTAAAAGTGAACGGATTGCTGCATTTCCTAAATGCCCTGTTGCACCTGTTACTAAAATCATAATTGTTTAATTTATATTAAATATTTATCTTTGTTACACAAAGTTACCAATGATAGTTTCAAAAAGTAACTGTTACCTTTTGGTAACAATGGAAAATAGTGGTAACCTAAATGTGACTAATGGAAAATAAAGTTGAAAATAAGCCTTGCCCGGTTACGGCTACGATAACTTTGATCGGAGGAAGATGGAAACCAATAATTCTTTTTCATCTATCGGACCATACCAGGCGATTTGGTGAAATAGCCGCTAGGATGCCGTCTATATCCCGAAAAGTGTTGAGCGAACAACTGAAAGAACTGGAAGCGGATGGATTAATAAACCGCCAACAATTTAAGGAAATCCCGCCCCGTGTAGAATATTCTTTAACCGAGTTGGGGAAAAGTGTTAGGCCGTTACTAATACATATGGCAACCTGGGGCCAGGAAATGGTATTGAATGCCCGATCGATTAACGTTGGGTAATCGATTATTTTGAGTTTTTCAATACACCTTAATTATAAAACTGCCAACGGAAATATTTAGAACCCAGGTTCGAACCCTGGTAGGAGGCTCGAACATGGGACCATAATTCAAAAAGTTGCGAAATTAGCACAGAAACGCAATTTTTGTACAAGTCAGAGAGGTGATACCCCTAAGCGGCTACCAGGTCTTTTGTGTAACTCGTAAGCGATTGATAATCAGTTCAAAATAGAGATAAGTGTTTACCCAGGTGGGTGCACTTCTTATAAATAAAAATCGGGTCGGCTGCGAACAAAAAGGTGAACAAAGTAAACGGTCATTTTAACTTATTGATTTATAGGTAAAAAGGGGAGAGGGTGGTAATGTATTCATGAGGTTGTTAAAGTAATAGAATAATGAAAGAAGGTCACCTGGTGGTCAGGCAGCAACTGTATCCTGCCAAAAATAGATTTTTAAGCAAGCTTCTAACATGCTTATACTTTTTGAAAAACAGATTGTTCTTCTATTAAACCGTTTCAAATAAGTGCGAAGAGTTAGGTTTTTACGCTCAATTTTATTGGTGCCGCAACGTTTTACTTTGTGGAGTTTAGTTGGTATAATTTGACGATAGGTGTTCAAAGCGTCAGTATAAATTCGCTTGCATTTCGATAATAAAAGGGTATCAGTAACTCTTTGTAGATTTATTTTGGTGCGCCGCCCCACTTTTAAATCAACTACCTGCCCATTTTGCTTATCCAAAGCATAAATCACCCAGCATTCCGCGCTTTTCTTCTTGATGTAGGTTTTTAACTCGTCTACTTCATACACCCTGTTTGTGTTAATAGGTGGTTTCTTAATATTTGAGGCAATATTCTTAATTCTCTGGATAACCGTATTTGGTGAGATATTCAACAACCTTGCTATACTCCTTATCCCACAACCTTCTTTGACATGATTAATAATGTAGGAATTGGTGCCAGGTGTATATGCTTTTTTTAAGTAATCTGATAATTGAGTCTTATTACAACTTTTGCAATGGTAACGCTGTTGATTCCGGATTTTGCCAAACTTGATGGTCGGCCCTAAACAATGATGACAATTTGAATTAACAACAGCTTTGATACACGTATTCACTTTCCAGGCACTTACAGTCTAAATAATCGCCTAAATTAAAAAGGATGGTACATAAGTACCATCCTTTTTAATAAAATTTAATGTGGTGTATTTTTATTGCTCTTGATTATCAGATTATTAATTTAATAACAACACGATTGATACATTGCCCTCTTGTATATTGATAATCAGTATTTTACATTTTCAAAAGTCCTTTACTCTACGAATAACGCAATAGTAAATGACTCTAATTGTTAAACCAAATATAGGAAAATATTGATTAAAAGCTTTTTTTAACATAGTAATATAATTTACATACTTGCATTCAGGTACATTAACTTGGATTACTTTTTAGAGTTGGTCTATGAATATGTGTTCAGTGAATTCTAACTTATAGAACTAAAAATATTAAACTGGATTACCATCAAACGACTGATAAGCTTTTGCGATCAAGATATTGAATATAGTGTTGAAATATCAAACGTCCAATCATCCTAATCAAACAACAAGAAATGAAAAGGGGAGAAGTAGCCCAGCAGCTCAACGTATCCCCGAAACCGTCAAATGGAACCTTGACCAGGCTATGAAAAGCATTCGTAAGTTCTGCTTAGCTCACCTGGACGAAATGCCACCGGCTTTATCTTTATATCTCCTGGTTAAATTCTTTTCGAAATAAGAGTTGTTTTTAAACTTTTACTGGAAAAGACAATCATACAACAAGAAAAGGTGGTGTATCCATTACTTTGGAAACACCACCTTTTCTCATTGGAGGGAGGCGATCAGTTTTTCGTTCCGTGCAACATATTTAACGATATTTTATACCTGATCTGCCTTTGCATGTAATTCAATATAACTTCGCTTGGAATCTCAAATTAGTTCCAGAGGCTTATTTTCGGGAGTGCCTTGTTATGCCGGTTCAGATAATATACAATATTTTACCAACAGTATTGATTTTTAAACCCGTCCTAAAATTATATAAGCAACAGGAAGAGACTGTTTAATTTTTGCCTGATTAGCGTTTCCATGGCGGATGTGCCGACCTTTCTGCTTTATAGTTTAGAATCGGCGGGATAAAAAAATCATGGCTAATCTCACAGCTGAGCCGTCCCAGATGATTGCTGCTGAATTGCAGTATACTGGATTGCTGTAACTCTTCCATGAGCGTCCGAGGGATGAGGTGGCTGTCGGACAACGCCTCGACGTCCATCAATAACCGGTGGTTATTAAGAATCAATAGGTCCTCAAGGAGGTGTAATGCTTGGTTCAATTCGTCTGGCCGTAACCGTTTCAGCGCTTGGTGATAAAAACGGTCCATCGCACTTTTAATAAAATAGTTTGCGTCGTCGACGTTCATAACTTGTCCATCAGTGGAGGCTGCTAGTTCGAGCGAGCTGGCCAGAATCTGTAGTTGTACCGGGCTGATCCTTCCTTCTACATCAACAAGAGATTGCAAGAGGATTTCCAGCACATCGTGTGTGAGGCTGAAAGGGGCGGAAGCAAAACTTCCCGATACGCCCGCTGGGCCGGTTATAGCCGACGCGGCCTGAATAACCGACAGATTCTTCAATTCGATGGGATTCCGGTATATCGCAGGTATAGCATCGCTCAGCTGGTGTAACCGGGCGAATTCTGATGAGCGGATAACTAAGACCAGGCTGATGTCGGCGAGGCTGTCCCATCGCTTCAAGTCGTTATCCGAAATTTCGGGGTTATTCAGGAGCCAGTCCTGGTAGCGCCGCGGAATACGGACTTGAAGTACTTCAGCGATAGCGACCTTGAATCCATCGGCCGCCTCACCGGCTAAGAAAAAGAATTCCTCGAATTGATCTATGACCAAAACAATCCCGGTTCGACCATCTTCCTGTTGCAGCAGGGCGTTCTTGAGGGACAGCCATAAACCCAGCCCGAATTCCTGCCGGAGTTTTTCAGCGATCTTGTCCCAGGATCCAGCTTCCTGGTCCACGCGGCTGGTTAGGGAAGTGACAACGGTTTGTTCGGAATTCCAGGCCATGGCCGCTCTCCAGTGTATTTTTAACAAGTGATTTGTCTTTGGGTTGCCAAGTGCAATATTAACGAGTGAGGTTTTACCGCATCCGCTTTCGCCGAACAAAACAGTAACAGGATGGAGATCTATTTTGGTGATCAAATGATCTAATTCATCGTCTCTCCCAAAAAAGACTGGGGCATCTTCAAACCCAAAAGGCCGAATGCCGGGAAAACGGTATGATTGGTTGGTGATCATTCGAATTGGTTAATTTACGATATTTTTGGTCTGCCGGGGCTCCCTGCCTTTTGGTAAAGCAAATCGACAAAATCGGTTTCATTCAAATCAAAAGCGATTACTGGCATATTTTTTAAAAAGGCGGCATTTTCTGCAGTGACCCTATTCCTGCAGGTATATATTTGCTGATATTTTTTATAATCACTGACGATCCACCGGATCAATGACTGGACGTACCAAGAATCCCAATTCACGCCGATAACGATCAAAGTATTGGCTTTTTTAATCGCCAACAGGAGTTGGTCCGGTAAGTGTTCATTGCGTTGGATGGAGGTGATCTGATGATACATATCTTCCTCGCGAAGCGGAATACCCCAAGCGTTTTCCGATGAGCCGACTAAGTTAAAGAGTAAAGTGTCGTCACCGGAAGTAGTAAATGTCTGTTTTGTGGTTGCATTGTGCCGGGAAAGTACTTCAAACTTAAATTCATAACCCTTATCATAGAAGACCTGTTTTAAAAACGTATCGAACGAGACATTGATACAGCATGAAAAAGGGATTGCTGCCAGCTAATTCAGAAAAGGACTATCGGGAACCGTTGCATTTTTAAAAATACCTTCAAGCGCCCGAACGAACCATTGCTGATCCCTGCTATTGGATGTTCTGATCAGGTGGAGGTCTTCATCCGGCGTATGCTCATGACCGATGGCTCCCTTGGCTTCTCTGAACAATTCATTGACTAATGGTTCGCCCTTGGAGTTGAAGATCAGCCGGTCGCCGGTAATTAAGATTGCAGCTCCCTTTTTGATGTCTTTCGCAAAGCCGTTCAGCGTCTCTGTATTGAGCTTAAAGAACATCGAACCGAGTTTTTCTTTTTCAAATTCTTCGCGGTGGCGTTCTTTTTGTCTTCGCTCTTCCAGAAGCCGCTTTTCATTTTCTTCTTTAGTGATCCGTTGGTTGTCTTTGTCGATAGCCCTCTGTTCCGATTCAGTCAGCGCCCGCATACCATGTTTGCCGGATGCAATAATGGCTAGGTCAAGCCGGCTGAATTCAGTCTGGCCACCGGAATTTATCTCCTGCTGCTTGCTGTCGAGCAGCCGAGAGGCTTTCTGGCCCGGCAATGCGGACAACGCATGAAGTTCCCGGATCAACGGCGCCAGCGCATCATGTGCAAGGCGCAAGCTATTCCCTGCGCCAATATCGTTATCGGTCAGCAGGTATTTATTCTTTAACTCGCTCAGGACATCGTTGATCTCGATATGCCGGTATTGACTCTTCAAAGCTGCGGGCGTTTTCGTACCGGCGGTGGCCCGCGTGGTCGTGAAAGTATGCAGGATATCCAGGACGAGCCCACTCTGTACTTTCTCTGGGATGACCGCTCCGATGGCCGCGATCTGACCGGTGATCAGGTCCAGTAAACTATCTGTTTTTACGCGCGCCAACAAGGTTTTGTCAAAGACCCTGGGTGAATTGGAGGCCACCCTATCCCACATTTTGACCAAGATCATTTGCAAAAGCGGCGCGACATGTGAGTCTTCATCGACGTATACGCTTTGCGCGATCAGGGCCGGGACCTGTCCGTCCGCGAATTCCAGTTCATAATAAGCTTTGGCGTCCTGGTTGAGCGTGATTCCTTGGATGGCTTCCAGAACCCCTTTCGTCTGCAGTGCTTCCAGGTAAATTTTGAGGTAATCTCGGCCGGCAAATAATTTTTCAAAATCCGACAGGTATTCCTTCCGAAAGCCAAGCAACACATGAAAGCCCTGGTCCAGCGCGGCTTTGACGGCGACAGCCAGTTCGATCAGCTCCGCCTCAGCCTCGTTCGCAGTCGACGGATCGGTCATGATCTCTTCTGCCTGGTCGAGTATGATCAGCAGTTTGCCAGGGGAACTTTGTAAGTCCAGGCGGACCGTTAATTGTTTTGCGATTGTGCGTGATTTTTCCCGCCGGATATAGCAAACTTCCCACCCCTGGTATTCCATCCGGGGTTTCAGCCCGGCAAACAGCAGAGATGATTTTCCGGCGCCGGATTTACCATATAAAAACACGAAAGGGTCATTGGTGATTTTGAGAAAGAGCTTCCGGATCTCTTTTCCCCGCGGCCAAAAAAGATCCGGGTATCCTCCTCGGTAAAATAGGCCAAACCTTTAAAAGGTCCCTGTCTAGGGAAGAAATAACGAGAGGTATCGTAAGGTAGTTCGCCGAGTGGGTCTCGCAAGGAAAGATGCCGTTCAATGTGCGGCAGGATCGCTAAAAGGTCACTTTTGAATTGTCGTTCCCGCAGTTGGACGTCGTTTAGTTTGGTCAGTTTGTCCAGATGAGCCGGTATTCCTGCGAATGCCTGCTCGGCGCTGGCCCCTTTGATAAAGACGGGTAAGATGATTTTTTTTGGGTCGCTGAGGCTTATTTCGAGCTCTTTCCGGACCCAGTCCTCCGGGTTGTGCAGCTTGTTATTTCTAGGATCGGACCCGGTCCAGTGAGTGCCGATCATGACGATTATCACTTTGGCCGCTTTTACCGCATTTTCCAGGCGCACCGGGTATTCATCCCCTGGGAAAATGCTATCCGTATCCAGAAAGGTGGTTCCTTCGCCAAAGATATGCTCAAGGCGCAGTTGCAGCAGCTGGGCCGTATCCAGCCCGTCGTCCCTGCGGTAATTGATAAATATGGGCTTGGGTTCCATAGGAATTAAAGATAAAAATTTTATTCCATTATGGAGCACCTTCCTCCTGCGTCAAAAGCCGGCAGCCGGCCGGGTATTTCTATCTGTTCTAATAAGGGCCCGGTAGAATAATTGGTTGTTAAATGCCATATACCTAACATGGTAAGGAATTAATTCTTTATGAGCAATATCGTTTTATCAGCCCGCATTCCGGCAAAGGACAGGGCTTCCAGGATCACGCCAGCTTGTTCTTCCGGATCGATCGAATGTATTTTAGCCTCTACGGGATTTTCGCTCTTCCGGCATAGCTAGGTAAGTCATACGGGTGTTCTTCTGTATATTAATGCTGCAGCTCTTTCTCCAGGCTTGCAATGTAATCCAGCGTTTCATTAACGGTGACCAGCACGCCCCACTTGAATCGGTCAATCGAACCGTTCATTCGCCATTCACCGCTTGGCGAGTGACGCAGGACACACCAGCCTTCCGGTTCATTGCCGTATAATCGGTCTTTTATCCCCCGGGGATATTCACCAGGACCGATAGCCGCTACGGCCTGCTCAAACAGGTTTTTGTTCAAAGTACTGACCTCTGGGATCTTTAGGCCAGCTGAGGACCGGAACACGGATATCGTCCTGCGCGGCTGTCATACGGCTCAGCGCAAGGAATAGTAAACTTACCCGCCGATAAAGGTCGTCCCAGTCAGAATGAGCTGCCTGTTTGGCTACAAGACCTTCGTTGCTCAGATAGATACAAAAGCGCATGGACCCATTTGTGACGGGCATTCGCGTGTACTGGCCGGGTAGGTATAGCTCCAGGCAGTCTTCCAATTGATAAAGCGCGGCATTTTTCCAACTGCCATGTAACACAAATATCAGCATACCGGTACCAGCATGATATACATCCGTCCAGACACCGATCCCCGGGCCGGTTAATCTAGGATTGCGATCCCAGTCGAAAAACAGGCTTGGTGGTTCTTCCCGACGCCATTCACAGAATACCTCAGCTTCTTTGCCGAAGGGTACGATCGGGAAACGAAAGTTGACCTTCTGTTCTTTCAAATAATGCAATGTTGATTCCCTTTGCATATCGAAACCTGACCGGTTGGCCATCAGGCCAGTAAACAGCTGATGAAAATCCTCGCTCATGATTGGCCCCCAATCCGGCGGGTCCGGGACCCATTCTGCTAAAAGATACAGCGTTTTTTGCGGTGCGTCCTGGATTTCAAACTCCAGTGTTTTTTGCCCCAAGGAACTTTTCGTGCCAACCTGGGGCAGAGTGGAAAGGAATAGCTTATTATTTTTACGCCAGGCCGTGTAAGCGGGACCGGAATAAATTGCGTATTTAAAGCCAAGAAAGCGCACGAGCCGCTCGGCAACGAGCGCGCGTACCAGCGGCGGTGAATCAAGATAGGTATGCTCGGAGAGGTCGACAATCTCCTGCTCCGTAATTTTAGTGATGGCGGAGAAGGGTATGCGATTGAAGCCGGTGGCAAAGGCCGGTTCCCCCACTTCCTGTACCGGTGCCGGCGGATCCGGATGGAATTGACCGGGCCTTAAAGCCTCCAATTTGAGCTTCAGCATTTTGGCAACGCCTGTAGATTTATGATCTTCATATTTCAGGTAGCCGATATTTCTGGAAATAACCATAATATCGGTATCATCGATCACCACGGGCAGTATATACTCTATGGTCCGGTTACTGGCCGAAAGCGCCGAGTGGATCTCGAACTTCGCCCAGGTGCTTAGCAAATAACTTTTGGAGAGCAGCGGCATGCAAAACAAAGCCTGCGACGAAAAGATGTTAGAAAGGTAGCTGGTTAGGTCCTTTCCCAAAGCTGATGCTGAGCCCATTCGTCATAAAAAACGGTGATATCCTTCTTGTTTAAAGCTTTTGCAATACTTCGGGCAATTCGCCGGTCGCTCCCAGAAAACGATATGGCAACGTCGAATTGGTAATAAGGCACGATCATTTTGGACATACTGGCGGAATTTTTATAGGCTTACTCATTTCGGTGTTTGACTTATTTTGAAAGCCAGTTATAGGCGGCCAGGCTGACAACGATCAATGCAGGGATCAGATAGAACAAGGGAAGCGTAGTGGTATACAGTGCATCCCAGATCGTGCCGGCCTCTTCTTTCAGATCGTTTTCTGTAGCCACATTGGCAGCCGGGTCGTAATTTATTCGTCGCTTGTAAGTGTTTAAGTCATATTCAAGGTCCGTAGTAAACTTACGGTTATCAACCACCCATTTGTAGATCTCCCGGTAGAGTTTTTCCGTTTTAAGAAAGAAGCCATCCAGGAGCCAGAAACAAACGATGGGCAGCAGCAGCACCAGACTGATCCACACGCCCTGGTGGCCGTGTGTTTTACCGGCGCTAAATATTTCTTCGTTTTTAAAGGCTAGCACGGCGGTGACTATGCCCATCGTCCAGGTTTTTACCTGGAAGGAATTAGCCGCCATACGGTTGATGACGTCCTGGATCAGGTCCAGTTCCTTATGCAGGTTAGTGTGATCGGGTTGTGGCATAATGAATTAAATAAAAGTCAATTTATAAAAATTAACCGGCAATAACATTTTCTTTTTTTTCCTCTTTTTCAGGAGTTTATTAATTCGAGAGCTGGTAGATTTGCTCGAAATGACCTGTCCGTATTAGGTTTACCCGGGGCAACCTGGCCAACGAGGCTTTAATGATGCCGCTCATGTTTTTAAGTTTTAATATTGATTTGATTATGGTCTTTATTGCTTATCTATCTCAACGTAGTTAAGGACACCAAAATAAAAAAATTCAAGCATACCCCCCCATGCAGACCAGCGCGTCCACGCGCTCTTCCAGCATGCTAGTGCGCATCAGCGCCAGGCTTTCGACACATTACCGTTCTCTTAAAAAGAGTCTTAAACAATCGTCCAATAAATAACCTATAGTACATACGACGTTGTGAACATTTTTATTGCAAATTCATTTTTATCAGGTCAAGATGTACTTGTTTTTTGGACGAAATGTAATAACAATAAACTATAAAATAGTGATTTTTGTAATATAATGACAATGACTGTTTGAATTTGATCATGCCTTGTTTTAAAAATGCAGCACTATTTGGTTCACGATTTTTCGAAATTGCCAGGTCAATAGTATTTTGCTTATCTATACTTCGGACGATCACGTACAGGCTATCCTCCTTAAAAGCTAAGCTATTGCCCGGCGAAATTGGCCCAAACTCAAGGGATGCCAATGATAATTGTTTAGGTATTTCAGCGTTACTTGTTTTTTGTTCGGCCGGAACCCTGGTAGACCTTAAACTCGTAATTTCTCCTTGCAAAGTTCTGTTCGACGCCTTAGCGGTTAACAGGTCTTTATTGACCTGATCCAGGGTCGCTATAATTTGACGCAGGCTATCGCCTCTTAACACTAAGCGCTGCACCAGGGCCTGGTTTTCCTTTCGCCATTGAACTGTTGAATGAGATTCTCGTTGATGAAGGCTATCAAGTAATGATTGTTTTATTCTTACGGAATCCATTAGCTTTTTACTAATGTTAAGCGATTGTTGCAAACTGTTTTGGCTCGCCTTTATGCTCCTTGTAAGATATTTATAACTGGTCGTTGTTTCCCGTTCCTTCACCAACATAAGCACGGCAATCGCAATCGTTGCGACGACCAAGGCCAGCGAGCCGATAACGATAAAAGCGTTCCGCCGGATCTTCTTAGCCGCCCGTTTGTTTTTGCTGATCAACGCCCTTTTGGCCAGCTGGTCGTGTGCGAGCTCGATCTCTCTGAATTCATCTTTTCCATAAGTCCGGAAAATAGCGGTTTCATTTTGGAGCTCTTTGACTTCCGCTTCACTCAGCCCGGATTTCTTAATAAAATCCGCCAACGGGAACAATAACCGTCTCCCGTCAGAAGTGATTAGGTACATTTCAACCGCATATCGTTGTTTGTTCCTCTTTAAACTGTTTACATAATAATGCTCGATCACCGCCGCTGCCGGGGACCGCTCCACTTGTTCGTAAGAGATCGTTTTTTCATGATCACTACCAGGCGCTTCTTCAAATAATTGATAGCAATACAGGCTCAGTATGGTCGGATCAATGCCGACGCGGTCCATGTTATCTTCGTTTGCTATCCGGGCCTGGCTGCCCGATACGTTTGGTTTGGAATTAATAGTGTTTCCCCCCAAGTCAAGTTTGGCAACATTATGGATGATCAGTTCAGCCGTGCGCTTATCGACTGCATCGGGCGAGGTGTTATTATCAGCAGCCGAACTGACCACCGAATTTTCTATCGCTGATAAGGCTTGCGCCACGGTAAATTTTTTAAGGCCGTAACGGTTATTACTCACCGACGGCATTTGCGAACGGAGATCATCCAAATAAGCGACGAAGTCCTGTCGTAAACTTAGCACTACCGTGTAATTCAGGACATTTTCCCTTGATTCATCCGCGGAACGTTGCTGTGGCTGCCTTGGCGCTGTTTCGCTCGTTGATCCTGTTGCCGTGAGATGCAGTGGCAGACGAATCTCGATCAAGTCGCTCAATTGGGAAACATACTCATCCAGTTCCGCCGCTATCCCATACCGCGGACCTAATGTGAATAGTTCCTCAAATTGGTCGAAAAAAAGGATCGGTTTGACCAGGCCGTTGAATATCTTGGTTTTGGCCGCATACTCGATCAATGTCTCACCGGGCAGGAACGTTTTGATCTCTTTATCCCATTTGACCAACTCTTCATGCACGATTTTTTTAAATTGTTCCAGCGGCGGTATCATACTGCTGTAATTGATGCGGATATATACAGGGAAATAATATTGGCGCTCCAACTCGGGGAAGAGCTTGGCATGGATCAATGAGGTTTTCCCTGTTCCTGATTCCCCATATATGATCACCAGCTGGCTGTTTTTAATCATCTCCACCAGCTCATAGGCTTCTGCCTCTCTGCCGAAAAAGCATTTTTCATCCGCAGCCGTATAGGGAAAAAGGCCTTTGTAGGGATTGTTTTTATCCATGGCGCAGTCTTTTTATTTCGACTTCTATGAAATCAGCTAGCTGTTTTGGATCACAAGGCCAAATGGTGTTCTCTGTAATGAAATTTGGCAGCCTATCGAGGTAGGGCCTGAAATCATCGACCGCTGTCGGAACAATTACAAATGGTGTCGGGTCGCTTTTATCCGGGGTCGCAGCTAAATATTTATTGATCGTATAACGGTCACTGGCTTTTGACCATTCCACGCGCTTGGCGTAAGAATCGGCTTTTGGGCGTTCAACCATAAATTGGGATACAACGGCAACAAAAAAACAGGTCTCATTCGACAGGATTGCCGCAGTGATTTGTTTATCGTGTTCACCAAGGCCAATGTCTGATGTATCCAGAAAAACTTCGATATGCTTAATATTGAGCGCTTTCTTGATAAGCAAGGCGCATTCCCGGTCATGACGATCATAAGAAATAAAAACTCGCATACCGTCATAATAATTATTAAAACTTCCGTGCTCATCAATGATCTGCTGGAAGGATTCCAGGAAATCTTCGATCGGGTATTCGTGAATCAGCTGGATCTTAAATTTATCAAAAAAATAACGCTGGTATTTGATTCCGCCCTCGCTGTCATTGATAATATAGGCTTTCCCTGCCTCTGAAGGGATAGGCCTATTATACAGGGTCCTGATCATTAAACGCATGAACCAATCCGAAAAGTTATTGCCGATAAATACCAAAGTCTTGTTATTCAAATATTCCAAAAAAGAATATTCACTTGGTGCGTTTTTTTTATTGATCTCGTTCGAAGCTGATAAATTTAGCAGGCAGTCGACCTGTTCTTCTTCAAATAGTGCGATGCCTTTTTCCATGTCCCCGAACAAATAGAATAATTTACGTTTACCATTTGTCAGGTCGAAATGTATAGGAGCTTTCGACTCTTTGCTCCAGACATAAGTGTCGATGTTATTGCCGAGCGCGTCTTTTAAAACAGGATCGAATGAAGTTTGAATGACCAGGCTAACCTTAGAGAGATTTGCAATGCTTTTAACCAATGATTTATCGAAGTCACGATCACGGAATGACCGGTATACGCCGATCACCTCGTTGCTGCTCAGGCCTTTGTCAGGTTGCTCGATAGCGATACCACTGAACGTTTTCGGGGATGAAAGGTTGGACCGATCAGTTATCCGTTCAATAGCAGCTTCTTCGAAGGTTTTATTCACCAGCCGCTGGGGATCGCCGTTCACATGGGGCCGGGGCATATCCTGCATCCGGAGCACCTCGCTGCCAACAATTAATACGAGTTGGTCCGCATTGTAAATATGGTAAAGGCTTTTGAGATCCATCGGTTCAGGGGATTTGATCAATTAACGATATTTGGTTATTGCAGCCACCGCATGTTTTTTACAGAATAAGGTATAATAGCCTGGTTTACAGCATTAAAGTTGGGCAATATTTCGAATATTATCAAATTTTAAACAATAAATATTTACGATGAAACAGGTCTAAGGGTTCCCCCTAGTCCTCCACCAGTTTTGACAAATTACATTTCGTAGCAAAATAAGTAGCCCGCAAGCCTGCTGATGCATTTCAGCCCATCCCGAACTCTTCTCGGCTTTCCATCGGACAGGAAGGGGCTTAGTGCTATCCCGGTCGAAAGGTGGTCATTCTGGGCGGCTTGACAAAGCTGTTCCGTGCGCTTTAGAGCACCGAGTTGTGTTGGTGATTAGAAAAATCGCAATTAATAATTAGATATTTAATATGTTAGAAGTATAAAGGATTTCCTGCTCGGCATTTCGGAATAACTTGGTTAATGGCTTCAGAATGGAAGAGAAAGATGTTCCTCCTCCATTTCTCGCGATTTTATATCGTCTTGTCGCATTGCCACCACCATATCATCACTAAACCAACCTGAGTTCGCAAATTGTTCCAGCATATGGCTTAGCCCTTCAAGGGCAACAGCAGGCGAAATTACCGCGATAGGAGGGCTTCGGCCCCGATTGGCCGGGCCCGCGAGAAGGACAACAAGGCA
Organism: Mucilaginibacter sp. P5_A6; assembly: GCF_056400585.1. Lineage (NCBI taxonomy): Bacteria > Pseudomonadati > Bacteroidota > Sphingobacteriia > Sphingobacteriales > Sphingobacteriaceae > Mucilaginibacter > Mucilaginibacter sp. P5_A6. The sequence continues at coordinate 41,806 of NZ_JBFUKZ010000027.1, forward strand.
ACTACGATTAGCGGTGTCAAAATACTAAAACTAGACATTTCATGCAGGCCTCAGTTTCCATTAGGCGTGTATATGGGAGGCTAATCGAATTGAAACAGGTCAATTCCTAACTCTTTGAGAAAAAGCTCGTTAAAGTATGGATACCGACCTTTCCATTCATTCTCAAGTACACGTACCCCCATTTCCAGTGTGGGTTTCTGTATCTTTTTCCATTCCAGCGCAAAGTCGATAGCCTTACGTAAATCTTGTTCCTTATACCATAGGTCTTTAGTATGGTAGATTACCCACTCATCTCTCTTGTGGTTGTAGCCATCAACACTGCTGAGCATATAACCATCGCCGACCAAAAATCCTGTGCTCTTAGCATAACGCAAGCCGTTAATTTGCACAACATAACCAGTGATCGGCAATGGATATCCTTCGGGATCACCGGTCATCGATGTTTCGTTTTCCAATGCGTTCTGTAGGCTGTAGTAACCGCCATAAGCACTTTTAGGTGATGGATTGAGTTCTACGTCCAGTTGGTATCTAAAAAGGCTTTGCCAAGCAAAAGTGTACCAATAGTCTTCATTAGGTGTTACGTAATATCCTTCAAAGGGCTCTCTTTCATAATTGCTATATTGTGTTACAATCTCGCTGAAACAAGAAAAAAGCTCACCCGGTTCGCCAGGTACGTCGCTGCCCCAGTTTATGTCATCACATGAGAGCGTAAAAGAATTGTTTTCCCATTCACTATCCCGCATGATTTCGGGTGGGAGCTGCTTGGGGCTGCGCCAATAAACAAGCGAATAAATCGCAATTAGCATTTCAAGTTTAGTAAATATTTTTTTCTGCAGTTCAAATTCTGGTAAATATAATACGCTTAGCAATTGTTCGAGATTGGCCTTCCAATTGAAAGAGAGGTCTATATATTGAAGGTCCAATAATGTTTCCGTCCCCTGAATTGGAATCTTGGGAATAGTCTGACTATCTAATTTAATGGGGATAAACCAACTTCTTTCATTCTCGCCTTTTCTGAATTTCTCCAGCGCAAGATTCATTTCGGTATTAGCATAAGATTCTTCAGTACCGGTCCTTGTTGTTGAAAAACATGCTAGAAAATAACTTCCCTCATTTATCGCGGTATTGATAACCGTTCGCCAGCGAACGCCCGGTTCGAGGTCATTGCGGTCTAACCATACCCTGACACCATTTTTTGTGAGGGCCTTGATCAGTCTGTCAATAATGGCCTGATCTTCGCGCATGTAAGAAATGAAAACGTGCGCCATAATCTTATATTTAATATTGAAATTTATATTATTGTATAGTGTTGAAAATGAATATTTTATTAATAGTCGAATATAATAATTAACAACAAAAAAAATAGATTATTGTTAATAATTCATCCCGCAAATGGGCGCCAATGACAACCATGAGACAATGCAGACCATTATGTAAAATAGAAGAGAAAATAATCAGTAATTTTACTTTAGCAACACACCACCATGACGAACCACTACCAGCTCATTATCATCGGCGCGGCCAATCCTCTTCGGCAGGAGATACTGGATACGTTTTTCCAGCGTACCAAGGATCTCGGTATCGAATCGGACAAGATCATAGTGATTAGGCCCGCTAACTTTGCTGAGTACCGGGCTGTTTCACCGGCTTTTTGCATTTATTTTGGTGATTCCTCGGGTACCTTTCATGACGATGTGATCATCAGCCGCTTGCAGGATGATGCCAAACTTATTCTGCCTGTTGTGGACGATCTGGCTCATTTTCCCGCGCAAATACCGCCCGCACTCAGACCGATTAATGGTTTCGCGTTAGGCAGTAGCCTGAAGATCGAGCAATTAGTCAGTGTGGTGCTGGAAGGCCTCAGCTTACTCCGTTTATCGCGCCGCCTATTTATTAGTTATAAGCGCGACGAATCGCGCCCAGTGGCCGTACAGCTATTCGAAGAGTTGGAAGCGGCAGGTTTCCATGTCTTCCTGGACACGCACAGTATCCGTCCGGCCCAAGCTTTCCAGGCCGAGCTTTGGCATCAGCTGGTCGATACCGATGTTGTGGTATTGTTAAACACACCGAAGTTCCTGAACAGTGAATGGACGACCCAGGAACTAGCCAGAGCCAACGCGATGTCGGTCGGTATCCTGCAAGTGATGTGGCCGGGATACCAACAGCAGCGCGATGCCCAACTTTCCGTGCCGCTGATGCTCCATGCTACTGATTTCGGGAACCCACATTTTGCAGCATCGGATCAGTACCTCAGCCCGGATGCGGTCGCCAGGGTGGTGAGCACCGCCGAATCACTTCGTGCGCGCAGCCTTGCAGCCAGGCAATTCAATATGGTCAAGGAATTTATCGCAATCGTAAGCAGAACCGGCGCGCCAGTGACGGTAGAACCGGCTAAATACCTCGTTGTTACCAAGCGAAACGGCGATTTACTAATCATTGTGCCGACCATTGGTATCCCGCAAGCATTCAGCTATTACCAAGCTGACCTGGTGACCAAGACGATTGAAACCGGTAAAGTCGCCGATGTGTATTTACTGTATGATCATTTGTATATTCGCGACGAATGGTTGGCTCATTTGACCTGGCTGGAGCAAAGTTTTAATGTAGGTTTTAAGATCAAAACCTTAAAAACGCGTGCAGCGGAAGTGATTTTTCCAACATTAATTTAAAGACGATGGTGAATATATTTTTATCGGCCAGCATACCGCTTAAAGAAAGATCTGCCAAATATTATGATACGGCTGACAGGATAGCGATCCGGGACGCTGTGCGGGCGCTGGCAACGATTGTAGTACCCCATGCACATCTGTTTTGGGGCGGACACCCCTCGATTACCCCGCTGATCCGTGATGTAGTGTTGAAGCTGGATAACAATGTGGCTAAACTGCGAGATCATGTGACATTATACCAATCCGAACAATACCGCGAATCGTTCCCAGAAGATAATTTCGATTTCGAAGACGTACGGCTAACGCCAAAGGGTGCTAACGAAATTGACAGCAATAGGATACTGCGGATGGAGATGCTTGGCGGTAAGAACTTCGCGGCAGGTATTTTTATTGGCGGGATGGAAGGTGTTGAGATCGAATACGAAATGTTCCGGTCAATGTATCCTAGTGCGCCTCTATTCCCGGTGGCCAGCACCGGGGGCGGAGCAAAGCTACTTTTTGATCATTATGGAGCGGATACCTTAGATCCGAGACTGCTGACCGATTACGCCTATATGTCGCTTTTTCAGGACCTGCTCAGACCAGTTTTAGGGTAGATCAGCGCGTGATAATTGGTTTGAGCTGATATAACTTATCCAAAGGTTATAACACCTGCGAGCCTTCAAGAGCGTTTAAACTGAACGATCACCAATTAGAAGAAATCTTTACCTAGCAAAAGGTTGAAAGAAGACGACTTGGCTTAACCGCAAGCTATTGGGCAGGCCTACGCTGATGATTACCATGGTGAAGCTGAACCGACACGCCGCGCAAACACTGCGGGATTTCCCGGATTATATGTACAGCCTACCCGAGGTCCAGGTTTGCCTGCACCTTTCCGGGGAATGGGCCTGGTAGGCGGTGGATAGCAAGACTTGAAAAACAACAAAAATGACTAACTTTAAAGCGTAAATAAAATGAAAAATACAATACAGAAATACTATAGTTAATATATAGAATGATTTAATGCGTTCACTCTCTCGTAATACGAAACAGGTAATTTTAAAAGAACAGAGACATGTGCAACGCCCGCTAAAGCGCGGGCTTGACTGTCGTGTTCTTAGGTATACCAGTACCTGTATTGCCTTCAGGCCTGCCCCGCGGCTATTTTAACCCGACCGGGTTCAAGAAATATCAAAAAAATTACTGCAATTAACTAACGGCAAAAACACCGTACGGGAAGTTTTTTGCCCTATAATATTAGCGTCATGAACGCTTCAATCAAAAAGCTATATAATGAAGTACAGGAAGACATCGCCTTTTACTCAGAGATGGGCGACCCGCCCGCAAACCGTCTGAGCGGCGCGCTAAAAAGTATTCGTGGCATCGCGCTGCGGCTAAAAGCGGAAGTCATAGCGAATGGTTTCGCGAACGAAGCCGGAGAAATACGCTTCTTCAAACAAGAGAAGCCACTGTTTATTGCGGAACAAATTTACCTGTCGGAGTACACGACTATTTTGCTCGGCAAGCCCGCCTTCAGCCAGGGACTGCTGGAGGCCTATTATAGCGAAGAACTGAGACGGATACAAATATTTATTAATCGTTTCTGATTTCTCTACCAGTGTTATAAGCTGGAGGCCGGCGAACTGGATACGGTATTGTTCCTGCGGGATGCCGGGCCTTCGGGCATGGTGCTGCCGGAGTTGCCGGATGCGGACCCGGCGTTTTCAACTAACGGCGATTATTTGTGGGCGAAGTTTATGGCTTATGAGCGTTTGCAAGTCTGGCTGGAGGAGGAGTTGAATAGTTTGCGTGGTGGTAGTGGTGGTTCGGGCAGTGATGGTTCGCCTGTTGATGAGAGGAGCGGGCCGATGCTGAAGTGGACGGGCGAGTCGATCAATTTGGTAGAAATAGCTTACGGATCTGGCTGACGGGGCAGGTGAATAATGGGAATGCTTCAATCTCTGAAATCATCGAGTGGTTGGAGGCACACTTCAGGGTAAAGATCGGTAAAGCGCACCGGCGCTGGCAGTCGATATCACGACGGAAACGAATTAGTTCGTTTAAGTATGGGGATGAGGTGAAGGCGGCTTTGGTGAAGGTTAGAAGAGGAGTGGGGGCGGTAGGAGGGCCTGGGATCAATAGCTGTCGGAGCCAGAAGGAGGCCCGGCAAACTCTTGCATATACACAATCCGGCTGCAGTTACTTCTCATATGATCAATGATGGTTTTGACAAAATGGAGTTGTTGGAAACTGCACCTTATGTCGAGTTTCAAAAAAGATATTTTTACTTTGCAATAACAACATCGCAGATCCAATAGATCAGTATTGTGTAAATGTAAATATATGTAAATCAGGTATTTATTATATAATATAATTGGGTAACTTGGACATTTAATATTGATTGGTTTTTATTCCTAATTGATAATTATATTTGATAAATAACCTAAGCCAAATTATGATTCACAAAAAGATTGCTTCCTTTAGCTTATTAGCTTACATCAATGACAATAACATCGGAATAAAAAACTTTGAAGACATCTTTTTACCCATTGTAAAATCCTCATTATGTAGAATGAACGATCAAGGCTTTAATAGCGGCAAATCGGTCATTGAAATTAAAAAGCACATTGATACTATATATCAATTGGATATACCAATACCTATATTAAAGAACCTTTTGACAATTATTTCTCAAGAGTTCGAATCGGATGGGATAAGCCATTTTAAGCTTTATAAAGATGGATCTTTTCAGATGAATCGTTTTCTTTTTGCCGATTATGAAGAAGAACTTAGCGAGAGAGAAACTGAAATTAATGAAGTAAATCAACTATACACTGAATATCTAAAATCTATCAATGTGGATGTTGAACAACAACCATCAATATTTGAATTTATAGACCAAAGCAGACTACATCTTTCCAAATACTTTGCTTATAAAGATGACGTATTACCTGAAATCGAATATGTTCATCAAGCAAATTTTATTAATTCAATAAAGCCTAACGTCAAAGTCTATGGAATTTTAAGAAGGGTATATATTCTCTGCCTACCTTGAAGTGGACATCGGCATTATAACCAATACAGTTGAATTATTGTTGGATACAAATTTTATAGTTGGAATATTAGATTTAAATTCAGAAGAATCAACGCACACATGTAGAAAGATCCTTGAGATCTGCAACAGAATCGGTTATAAAGCATCAATACTTCCATTTACTATTGAAGAAGTGGAAATGTTAATTGAACGAAAAGCAAATCAATTAGAAAACTCATTCTTTCAAGGTTATTTGGATCCTGAGAGCATTTACAATGCTGCTAAAAGAAGGGGGTTAACAAAAACTCAACTTCAACAGATCGCTAATAATTTGAAAACAATACTAGAAACAGAATACAGCATAAGGATTGTTGCTAACGATCAAAAATATCGAAATATAGCAAAATACGCATATACCGAAATTTTAGAATTTTATCAAAGATTAAGAGGAACAAATGGCTTTAGTGCTCTTCATGATGCAACAGCTATTGCTTATGTCAAAGAGAAAAGAGGGGGAAACCAATAAAGGGAACAATACAAAAGGCGAGTTGCTGGTTTGTTACGAACACGCATAATAATATTGCGATACCCGCGACCAACGGATTCTTGCCGGATATTATAAGGGCCGATGAGATATTAAATTACTTGTGGCTTAGTAATCCCAACGTCACTCCTCTTATAAATAGCTCCAACCTCAGTGTGTTGGGTTTAACTCGCTTAGTCTCAAATACCATTTCCGATGCATTACCAAGTTCAAAAGTTTTAAAAACCTTAGATGATAATTTTAATAAGTACGGAGGGACACAAATTAGTGCTGATGATACAGTAATGATCGCTTCTATGATAGCAAGGAAAAAAATCATAGAACCAGATGAGCTAAATAAGCTTGCAAATAAAAACTCGTTGAGCTTTATTCAATCTGTAAAGGCTTACGCTGATGAAGGACGTCAGGAAGAAAAAATCATTGAAGAGAAACTTATTGCAGTGTTAAACAATTTTGAACACCTGGTGAAACTTAAGCAAGAAGAGAAAGCCGTAAAGGAAACTAAAGCAATCGAAAGTGAGACCAATTATGAAAAGGAAATCGAGAAATTAAAAGAAGACAACAAAATTTTAAAGGAGAAATTTAAACGCACAACCATTATTTCAGTGATTGTTATCATATCTATAGTGTGGTGGGCGTTTGATTATTTCTCTAGTACTAATTACTACCATATCAAGAACTATGTTTTTATTAAGATTGTTATTCAAGGTATGCTAATCACATTATCTTGTGCTATTTTTACGAAACAAAATAGAACGTCTTGGATATCAGGAACAATTGCATTTTTTATTGCCTTAATTACGCTGATTAAAACATGATATTTAATGAATTGCTAACACGAACATTTAAAACCAAGGCGTGCCGACATCACCCCGGCCCCGAACCCGGACGGGTTATATCTAGGTCATCTTCCTTCAGGGAGGCTATTAGATTTGTTATTCAAGGGTGAAAGAACTACGTTAATAAATTCCTCCATGATAGAAGAGTGATTAACCTGAACAAAGAGCTTGGCGTCTTTGGTTATCGTCCAACCCTTTTTTAATAGGAAATCCATAAAGATGTTTTGTCCTTCAAAGGTTGAAGCCATATCGAACATTAATTTTGCCGCTACATCCCAATTTTCGTCTTTCTTTCCTGGTAAGACTTTTGGATCAGCGGCATCCTATCAGTTACAAAGCAGGTGATAATGGTTACTCCAGCATTTTTTATTTCTTCCGCAATTGGTAGCGGATTCCCGTCAGTAGGATCTCCATCAGATAGAACAAATAGTATAGGCACCGTATCTTTGGGGCTCTTAGCCAATTCCCTTCTAAAGCGTTGTTGAATTTTTGAAAATGCTTCTTTCATTGGGGTCGACCCAAATATAAATTCCTCTGCATTTTCCAATGTCTCGCCGTTACTTTCRGATAGTGCCGCTAATTCGTTAATACCCAGAGTTGTATCTCCCGTCTCTATTAAGCTTTTTTCGAGCCTGTCCCTGATTATAAGCATAATTTTATTCCTAATTTCTTCTTCAGCAGACCTTCTAACTATGTTTTCAGCATCTTGCATCATTTTTCCAAGACCAAATTGTTGAGCCAATTCTCCTAATCCACTATAGGAACTATATTTATTTCTCATTTCTCGCGAATAGCGGTCTTTTAGTTCTTCAATTTCTTCCGGAGAAATTATTTCTCTTCCTATCCTAAGTAAGGACAATAGATCACAGACATTTCCACTTCTTAGGCCAAAGGCATATGCGAATACGCTCATGGAGGTATCAATCTGTTGTGATTTATTTTTTTGTATAATCTCACTTGCGTTTTTGGCCAATCGATCAAGAGCCCCCCCAAAACTTTGCATCCTTGTAAGCTGTTGTTTTGAGTTGTTATTGATTCGCATTTTCATAGAACCAGATACATCTACCGCAATTCCAATTAAGCTTTTATTAAGCTGATCCTTAAAAGGACCTCGTGTCTGCTCAGAACCACTGTAGTCTGTGGAAAAATCAATTGGTTGATCGATTTGTCCATTCTTTAATATTTTTGATATAAATGGCGATCTCGGCGCGGATAGCATTACATTACGATAGCCTTCTTGATATGCAAATTCTATTCCTTTGTTCGCCCCCAATGCGTCATAAAACCCCCTTGAAAATTCGATTGCTGCTGTATCGCCAATTCTACCCTCCATAGCAATTGTAAAAGGCATATTCAAAGAAATTAGATTACCCTGATTAAGAGAATAACAGGCATTGAGTATGACGCATTCGAGTTGACCGAAAGGCTTAACATATGCGGACAACTGAGCGGATAGAGCTGATTGAGGTACAACGAATTTTCCACCCTGTTCATCTTCCAGTACTAGCCCAGCACCAGAACCGTGCCCGGAGATGTGTACTATTTGAAAATCGCCGTTTAACAACGCTCTTCGCAAATCATGGATTGTTGCAGCGTGACAAATTTCTAACGAAAAAAGATCACGATGTTTACTCAAATGAATAGCTTCGCGTATAATTTTATCTTCCCGCCCTAAATTAAGTGAATCTGTGCCGATTGGGTTTGCAAAAACTACCAAGACATTTATTTGATTTTGCATATTCTTGAAATTTGGTAATAGTCATTTCAATGGAACCAGGAGGAAAACAATTTTCTCTTCTGACCGGATGAGTTATTTTCATCTTCTTGCGAACCGTTACGAGTTCGTTCTTTGATTTCATTTGATCCAGTTTTTCCGCCAATAGATTCATTGGCTCCTGCAGCTGTACAAAATATTAGAAAACCATTAATAAGTCCAATAAAATAATTATCCCATTGTCTACCGCTGCTTTCGTACACCCCAAAAAGGATATACCAATTGCTACAGTCAAAGCAAGCCATTTAGGGTTAAAGTTTAATGCTTTTTGCATCCCGTTACAAATGATAAGAGCGGCTCCAGAAGCCCCGGTAAGTGTTAGCATACTTTGAGATGTAAAAAACATCTTAAGAATAAATATTTTCTACTAAATATACAAACAGTATTAAAGACTAATATTCAACTCGTTAGATTCTTTAAATCCTGTAAAAAAGCGTTTCGAGAATTGTCCTGTTAACACGACGAAAATGTGATATCTCCCCAGATGAGCAATGAGTATAATTCATTGCTTTGGTGATCTTGGGTAATGCGCCTTGTAATCTTCATTCAACTATTATCTTCTATTTTTTGGCCATCATTACTACGCCACCTTCTCCAAACTCAGGACGCATTTTTTTGATCTGTTGTCGACGGTTTCGGACCTGAACTTCTTAGGTTGGCAATCTTGTTTAATAGATCAAACCAAAATGGAGCTCCCAAACAAATGGCAAGAATGCTTGCCAACCATCCAATTCCATGACCGGCAATGGTTTTTCCGACTGAACTAAAGAAATCCTTCTTAAAGTCATATGGTTCCCGGCTCCAGCCCAGCGGCAAGGCAGGAGGTACAGCATTAGTAAGGAAAATAACCTCTTTCTGCAATTTTTGGGTCTGAGCTGCCACCTTTTCAACAGAGGGCCTGGTGGTATCTGCTGGCCTTACCGTATTTCTCAAACTATCTACCGTCGTTTTGTACTTTTGATAATCGCTCATCGCTTTGTCCGCGAATTTTTTGCTTTCTTCAGGATGGCTATACAAATACCTGGCTATAGCTATGGAGTCGGCATTTAATGCTATGGAAAGCACGAAACCAACAATAAATGTTGCGGGAATTGCCTTTTTGCGTTTCATCGATGCTGTTAGTCTTTCTGAAACGGTATCATACCAATGCTCCAGGTACTCACGAAACTAATCAATATCACTTTTTACTGCCGTAGTAATATTAGTTGTGAGATTGGCAACCGCGGGAATCTTTTGCAATACGCTTGTAGCAGCCTGGGCTTGAAATGCAAAACTTAAGATAGCTCTCTTTAATTCGCCGGATATCGCAGGTGATTTTTCAATCGCATCAATATATCCTTTTAAATCCTGAGGAGGCGGTTGAACCGCTCCAGGCGTTCCTCCTGAAGCTACGGGGGTAAGCGTTATTTGGTCAAGTAATGCCGACGCAAAATTTCCGGATCAATATAAGTAGTTGATTTATTTGTCTTTGAAAGCGCGGTGGTTATGCAATGGTTCATTATGGCTTGCCCCACCGTCGTTCCGTCGGCCTTAGTTTGCCCGTTCGGATCTAACGCCGGAGAATTAAAAATGGTAACAAGCCATTTTTCGAGAATCTTCGCCCTGGTTTTCATTAAAGAAAACCAGAGTTCCACGGCTGAACTACAAATGATACTCAGTAAGAAGTAAATAAAAATCATTCCTACTACTAAATCTAAAATTGGAAAGCTGCTCATGATATCGTATTTAATAACTGTTTAAACTACTTTGCAATAAGTGCGCTATCAGCCAATTTTTAGAACTTAATTATCAGTAATGAGGCAGTATAATTGACTTTAAAAACGCATTGATGTAATCTTAAGGGTGTTAATTCGCTGATCGGTTAATACTGGTTCGAATCAGCACTTCCTGGCTTGGTGAAAAATGGATTCGGTTCCTTGGTGAATCGTTGTTATTTCCTGTGTTAGTAAGTAAATAAAATAGTGATCGTTTAAGTTTGTTCTTTGCCCTGGTTTAGGTTATTGGGATTTCAAGTTCATATCAGATTTTCAGTGTCAACAAAGCGCTAAAGATCCATCCGATATTCTTGACGCTTTTGCCCTGTATCATAACCTCGCTCTCGCTGTTGACAAGATAAACCTTACTCCAGGCTCCATTGGTTTCAATTAAACCAACTTCGTATCCCTTATTTAGTTGTTTTTTGGCAGGCGAAGTTGTAGAAAATGAGGTTCTGAAATTAGTGCCATCTGTGTTTACAATGTAGATTTTCCCGGTATTATTCGTCTGCCCAAATACATTGGTCTTAAATGCATCCCACGGAAATGCCGGGCCAGGGTCTGCTTTACGGGCTGACGATATATCATCATGACGCCGTTACTAGGTGATATTCCTCAGCTAAGACCTTGCAAAGTTTATATAAAGCCTGTAATTGTGCATCAGGAAATATATGCCAATATTGCGCTTTCCAAAACCTATGTTTATGGTGAGCCTCGATAAATTGGTGAGCTTCTGCGGGAGGGTAGGTTTTCAATCCATCATCAGTGGTTCTTTGAAAACCGCCATTTGGTAATTTTTGAACAAATCCAGGATTTACAATTTCTATTCCGATTGAATGGCTGTTTAAGCCATCAACACCATCCCAGGTGCTCATGCCAGCATGATTAGCCCTGTGATCAAAAGGAATTAATTGCGTAATCGTTCCATCGTAACTCAATACAATATGCGCAGCAATCTTATCCGGATTTGATTTGGTATCCATGAACCAATTTATAGCAGATTGAGCGGTATCAGTTGCAGTATAATGAATGACTAAATAATCGGGATCTATGGGGTTTCTGGCATTACCGGATGGAGATATTGTTATCTTCTCGTCAGCTGAATCAGCTTGAAGCCAGTGAGCTTTAACTTTCATTTGGGGTAGGAATGAAGTAAGTGATTGGGTATCTTCGGTTTATTAAATATTGGTTAAGTCAATATTACAATCTTAAATCCATTATTTCTGACTTTTTTGATAATTGTATAATATTCTGTGATTATGTGTAAACTTCTTGGTTAATTTATAATTAATAATACTGTAAAAGTCATAATTCATGTAATGATAGGCAGAATTTGGGGTTGGGATTTAGTAATGAACGTCCTTGATCTTCGCTCAAAGCTGATCTGCAAAACACCCAAACGTTTCATTATGCCTCATTATCATTCCCTAGTTTGATTTTTAATTAATTATGTATATTTAATTATTATACAGGCACTTAATATGACGTTATGTGTACCAAGGATATTTTGGACTTAGTCTTCAAAGGATTGGGAACCATTGGTGGTTTGACAGCAGCCTTTACTGCTATCAAGCAAATGAGGCTCAACCGAAAAATTCGTGCGCGTGATCTTCGCTGGAAACAGACCGAAGCAGCCAAGAAGCTTATGGACGAGTTGGTTAGTAATCCCAAAGCCAAGGACGCGACCCGAATGCTTGATTGGCCCGAGCGGAATTATCAGATAGATGGGAAGCCGGTTACTATATATATATACATGAAGTTATTGCAACCTTAGCATTCAGCGATGAGATAAAAAGCCACTCTGATAAAGAAAAGTATATTAAAGATTGCTTTGACTCATTCTTTTACTACGTTCAAATGGTGGAACAATCTATCCAAAATAAATTATTTAAGCAGAGAGATATCACTTTTCCGCTTTCCTATTATGCTGATATTTTAAGAAAGCCGATTTGGAAAGAAGTAATTATAAATTATCTGCTCGCTTATAAATACCAAGAGTCCATTGATTTATTCGCCAGATTTGGCGCTTGGAACAATTGATTTAGAGAGTGAGGTGTTCGGAATGAAGAGGTAAACTAACACGCTTAAAAATGAAAAACAGTCAATTTCAATTAGGTATTCGTGAATATGCTGCGCTAGTACAGGCTGCCGGCCCTCTTTTTGGAGCGGCATTGATCCAGTAAGTTCGATGATCATAGCACTAAGTAGATTAGCCACGGCAGGTATTTGTTCTTTGTATAATGATAAATACTTTCTATCGCCAAGAACACTTTGTCCTAGTTAAAACGGACGCGCAGCGACGTGTCAGTTTTTTCGTAACCGATATGTTCTGCTTATGCTCACGCGAAGGTGGGAGTTATAAAGAGATGGCGAGCTGCTCGGCATAAGGCTGGTTGAGCATTTGGCGACCTACGGAAATAATAAAATCAGCTTTGAAATATGACGGATAATTTATAATTTAACTGTCTGGTAATTAATACCTAAACATAAATCCAATGAGCTATCGACACGATATTTTTATCAGCTATAAATGGAATGGCGATGTCAAGGCCTGGGTCGAATCTGTATTCGTACCTATCCTGTCGAATGTGATGGACGAATTAAAAGACCGCTTCGGCGATGATGATATTTTCCATGATGTCAAGCAAACCGTAGGAGGGGCAAGTATCCCCGAGGTATTGAGGGATGGTGTGGCCAATTCCAAGTGTATGATCTGCGTTTTTACCAAAAATTATTTCACGAACTCCTACTGGTGCACTGCTGAATTATCGGCTATGCTCAGAAGAGAAGAGGAAACCGATGCGCGGAATAACGAGGATCATGTTGGCCTAGTCTTCCCGCTGTTATTTATTGACGAGCGTCAGGAGCTTCCTATACAACGGAACGCAGTTTACGGCGTCGATGCTGCCGCCCGGCTTCTAAACCATATTTTACCATTACAACTGGACAGGGAACGTTTTTTTCGTATTGCTGCAGGCTTTAAAGGAACACCAGCCTATGACGACCTGCGCTTTAAGATATACGACTGGGTATTCCGTAGTATTTATCCAAGGCTGATGTCGGTGCCTGATTGGGATCCACAGTGGCGCACGACCGATTATTTTGTATCCAGGTTCGACGCGCCGCCACCGCAACAACAACCCCAAAGGTTTACATTACCTACCTTATGAAAAAGACAGGGAAACAACCAGGTACCATTGCTACCTTTTATTCTTATAAGGGTGGCGTAGGCCGGTCAATGGCGTTGGCCAACGTGGCCGTGCTACTGGCTAACTGGGGATACCGGACATTGATGATTGACTGGGACCTGGAGGCACCGGGCCTTGAAAACTTTTTCAAAACGTATATTTCGATTGCTGCGGCCCGGGATAAACCCGGGCTCATTGATGTACTGGGCAGTGAGATGAATACCGGCGGCACTAAAATACAGTGGCAGGATTGCCTTATGCCTATACCTATAAAAAATGACGATACCGCTGTCCTGATCAGAGATAAGTTGTTTATGATCACTTCCGGAAGGGTAGATGATGGATATTATAAAAAGGTCAGGAACTTTGATTTTAACGATTTCTACAGCAATTATAATGGCGGCAATATCATTGAACGGTTCCGTACCGAATGGAAGAAAGCGTTTGATTTCATACTGATCGACAGCCGCACGGGAGTAACGGACACCGGCGGCGTCTGTACTATACAATTACCCGACCTCCTGGTGCTTTTATTTACACCTACGGACCAGGGATTCGACGGGATCCGGCGGATCGCGGCAAAAGTTGCGGAAGGCAGGTTGACTCTGCCTGACGATCGGATGGAACTACCTGCGTTGCCGGTACCCACGCGCATGGATTCAGCGGAGAGCGCCCCGCATGCCCTCTGGCTGCGCAAGTTCGCGGACGGTTTGGATGCGATCTACAAGCCCTGGATACCTAAAGGGTTGAATAACTATGAGCTATTGGTGCAGACAAAAGTACCTTATTCGTCCTTGTTTAGTTTCGGTGAAGGACTGCCCGTCGCTGACGAAGGAGTAAAAGACCCAGTGCGAATGGGCTATGCCTATCAAGGCCTAGCCGCGCTGGTGGCTAAACAGCTTAACAACGCCGATATTTTTCTCAACAATCGTCAGGATTTTATTTATTCGGCGATGAACCCAGATATCAACCTGGATCATGATGACGTTAAAAACTCTTATATCTCTGCTGAACGGAACGTGAAGCTGAAAGAAGTTCAGCTGGATGATTCGCTTAACGAAATAGAAAATAATAAACGGAAACAACGCAGGACAACCCAGCTGGCAATAGGCGGGGCGGTGGTCAGCATCTTGATAGCATTTGGAATCTACTTTTTTCAGGCCGGCGCGAAAGTCGATCCGGCTGTGCTCACCCAGCATATTAAAGACTCGATCTTAAAAGTGCAGGCTAAACAATTTGATTCTTTACGTTCCGCTTCTAAGAAAACGGATAGTCTGCCCGTTTTTAACGCGATTAAGGAATTAGGTAAACCTATCGGGATGGATATATCCCGGTTCAACCAGGTCAACGACTGGTCAAAAGTCAAAAGGGTGGGAATCAGCTTCGTGCTTATCAAAGCTACCGAAGGAAGCGATCATACCGATAGTACTTTCGCAAAAAACTGGGAGCAGGCCGAAGCCAACTTGATGATTAGGGGTGCATATCACTATTTTACCAACAGGGCAAGCGTGAGCGTACAAGCCGCAAATTTTATCAAAAGCGTTCATTTAACAGCCGGCGATCTGCCGCCGGTACTGGATTTGGATGCCGGCAACGCCAAAACCAAGCTGGATGATGTCATATATTTACTGGACGCGCTGGAAAGTCATTATCATATCAGGCCTATTATTTATGCACCCTATACCTTTGCCAAAGTGCTGGCGCAGGACAAACGGTTCCTTTCCTATTCTTTATGGGTAGGCGTTTATGGCCCAAATAACAACCCGCGGCCGAAGTCCTTACTGCTTTCACCGAAATGGCCTGATGGCTGGAAAACCTGGACGTTCTGGCAATTCACCACGGAGGGGGAAATAGATGGCGTGACCAATACCGGCGGTGTAAAGATCGATTTGGATCAGTTTAACGGGAGTGAGGGCGATCTTCAAAACCTGACCATCCCTTCCATTAAGAAATAATAAGATGGTCTAATAGGTCAATATGAAAGCACATAAGTGGATATTCTGAGTAGCTAGACCATTGCATTCCGTGCGCCTTAGAGCATCGAGTTGTGTTTGTGATTTGGAAAATCGCACTTAACAGTCAATGAATTAATATGATCAAAGTGTTACGGAACTGCCTGTTTGCAGTTTTCGGAATAAGTTGATCAAGGCTCCCGGAATGTCCACAGTCGAGGTTTGGTCGATTATTTTCTGCTGCACTCCCGCTGCCTGTTGGGCATGATAGACCAGGATACCCTTCATGCGGCTACTGCAAAAATCGTAGCAACTGAAAATGTGGGCACCTTCATCAAATTGGACAATAGCTACCATCTGTTGACGGCTAACGACGGTACGCCGGAAGAAATGATCTCCCGGTTTTATCAGAATTGCAGGGAACTGATCACGGAAGAGGAACATAACCCTGTGACGCGGATCATGGCCTATTCTAAACTGTTGAGTATAGAAGCTGATTTGTTATTGCATGAGTTAACCAATAATTATTCCTTCACACTGGGCAGAAAGAAAGATGTATTACGGGACACGATCAACAGGGACTGGGAAGTTTTTGACCGGCAGTTGCGAACGCAATACAAAACCTTAACCGATTTTGCATTTAAAAAGTATGACTTTTTAGCCATCAACAACCTGATGATGGATCAGGTAGAATGGGACTATGAGCAAGCTTTTCATTTTTATGCTTTTGAAAACTGGAGCCCGGAAACGTTTAAGGTTGAGGGACCCATCAACGCTCAAACCAGGAAGCGGCTGGAAAAAGGCATGATAATGGTGGATAAGGTAGAAGAAGCCTACGAAAGGTTAATGCATATTGAAAATCTATATGCCTGCCTGATGTTTAAATATCAGCTGCTGGATTTTATGGGCGAGGCGCAAAAAGCGGCAAGTATCGCAGATAAACTGGAGAAGTTAATCGATACTTATGAATTGAATGCATTGCGAAAGGGGTATGCGGATCTGATGGCGGGGAAGACCAAGCACCAAGTCTTTTTCGAGAAGGTGACCGATAAAATGACGAACATTTATGAGGTTGTTAAAAGCGCCGATATTGTTCGAAGATGTAACGGAGGAGCGGAACAGGTTATTCAAACGGGAACCGCAGTGGTCACTTAAAACATTATTTCCCCTGGAGATCCCGGAATAATCATCCACTATAATTTTTGCAGGCGTTCGACAATAGCCCGTAGCAAAGCTGTATCCTGTAACTTCTAATCTTTTAGATCCTGGGTCAGCGCGCGGTAGCCGCCTGCTTCATCCGGTTCAAAAGTCACGGTCGTTTCGCCAATGAGCACGGCCATGCGGTGTGTGTACCCGTCAGCCGGAGCCGTGACCTGCTTTATATCAGCGTACCCGAACTGGATGCTGTCCACGAACCAACGATAGCGACAATAATAGAAATTAAACGGCTTTAAACGGTCGAACGTGTTTATTTATTTGAGATTACAATATATTATTTATGGTTCATCAGGTCATTGAAAACTTTTTAAAAAGCGTTAACGGCGCAACATTTCAAAAACCTGATGAACCATCTGTTAAAAACTGTGATAAAAGGCAGGAGTTGCCCGGATTCATAGACTGGACTAGAATCATGAGGGCTTACCATTAAAGACGTCTATAAGTTTTTTTAATAAACAGGATAAGGGCTTTTCTACAACTTTTTATTTGATATTAATTGTAGCAATATATGAAATTGGTAAGGAGAGGGAGAGTTCTGAACTACGGCTTTTTTATTTTTATAATCAGTGGGTAATTAATTCCGGATGTATAATACAGTTAACCGTTTAATCATCTGTTTGGATAAGTTAAGAGTATAAACAAGGAAAGCGAAACTTGCGCTTTCCTTGTTTACTAACGAGCCATTGCCAAGGAGGGTGATAACCAATTTAAACACGCTTCAACTTTCTTTTTAATAATTTCATATCCTTACTGATTTTTACATCGAGCACTTTAGCATAATGCTGTGTTTGTTTAAGCGACTTATGTCCCAGCATTTTTGACACTGTTTCCATTGGTACTCCATTGGTAAGCGTAATAGTAGTGGCAAAAGTATGTCTGGCGGTATGGAAAGTTAGCTTTTTATTTATACCAGCCACATCGGCAATCTCCTTTAAGTAAGAATTCATTTTCTGATTAGTCAGGACGGGTAGGAGAGTACCCTTAATTATACATTTGGGATGATCTTTGTATTCGTCAAGAATAGCCAGGGCATACGGAAGCAATGGAAGTCTTGTGCTCGATTTTGTTTTTTGCCTGGTTGTAATGATCCATTTACCGCCATCTACGCCAATCACAATATTGGAAGTTCGCAGTTTATAAACATCACTATAAGCTAACCCGGTATAACAACTAAAAAGAAATATGTCCCGGACATGCTTGAGCCTTTTTGTGTCGAATTGCTTATTCGCTATTCTGGTTAGCTCATCCTTGGTTAAAACAACTGGGATTACCTCATCTCGTTTTGTTCTAAAGCCCAAAAACGGATCGCTGGTTAGCAACCCCTTTTGTTTACATTCTAAGACAATTTTTTTGAAATTCCCCCAATATTTTATTGCCGTATTGTTACGGCAATATCTTTCTGTTTTAAGCCAGAATACAAACTGTGATATAAACTCATAATCCAATTCCTTTACCTCCAGGTCATCTTTTCTATACTTCCATCTAATAAAGTTGTTTACATGGTCGTATGCGGTCTTATAACGAGTTAATGTAGCTGGAGCGATTTGTCGTCCTACTAAAACCTTCATTTGTTTGTTATGAAGGTGAAATGCTTCCATGATGAAGTGTTTTTTCTCATCTTTTCCAATGAGTACGTCTTTTATATTTTCTGCAGTTACAAGTTTATTACCTTCAAGTAGTTTGATTTTCGCCTGATAAACTTTACATGAAATCAGATCTAAGTAGGAGTTCAATTCTTCTGTTTCTTCGTTATCGCCCACCGCTCTGCCTGACTGTGAGTTCCATTGATTAGGTAGGCATTGTCTTTTGGTTGATATATCCCGGCGATCGCCATTTACTGTAATACGCAGGTAAACATATCTTTTTTATCTTTTTGATTTTTGGCTTGTTTTAAAAAATAAAGCAAACCGAAGCTTTTTTCTAGCATGATCGTTTTTTTAATGTCGTCAAATTTGTTAAAGCAGTATGTCAAATCAAAAAAGCAAGGTAATTGGCAGGTATTAATCAGGCCCGTTTTATCGGTCTTTTATTGCCCTGTTTTATCTGTATAAATAGAATAAGAGAGCGTCTTTTTTGTAAGCAAAAGACGCTACGAATGACGCTGTAGAGTTTTGTGATTTCGGGCATTTTTTCGTGTTTTTAAAAGGATCTTAAAAATGAAAAACCCCCTAATTTCAATAATTAGGGGGTTTTTCATTTTTGAAAAGTTAGGTTCGGGAGATTTGCTCTCCGTAAAAAAGCCCTGTAAATTCTTGATTTACAGGGCTTTATATTTTCAGCGGAGAGCTAGGGATTCGAACCCCAGGAACCTTTCACAGTTCAACAGTTTTCAAGACTGCCGCAATCGACCACTCTGCCAGCTCTCCGGGGACAAAAGTACAAATCCGAAGCGAATTGGCAAGCCGGGATAACGATTTTTTTTTAATTTCTTAATATATGGCTTTAAGCTTTTGAGTGTCAATAGCTTAATTTTAAAAATCATCTGTTTTTTTCTGCCTGAAGCTGTTATAACGGGGTTTTATTACCCGTAAATTTCGTTTTGAAAGCTCCACGGACGCGTTTAATTCGAATCCGATGAGCAAAATTAACGAGTTTATGTACATCCAAAGCATCGCGACTATCACAGTTCCTAACGATCCGTACACCTTATTGTATGATGCAAAATTGTTAATATAGTAAGAAAAACCCAACGAGGTTAATACAGCCAGACCAGTTGCTAAAACGGAGCCGGGATTTATAAACTTCCAACGTTTTTTATGGGCAGGGGCGTAGCGATAAAGGCATGCTATGGTAACAAAAAATATAACGATGATCATAAGCCAGCGGAATAACATGATTGGATAGATCCAGAAATGGTTCTCGCTGTCTACACGTGATCGTATCCAGCTTATAACCGCCTGCCCGGCTATCATGATAGCTATTGAAATTAAAAAAGCCATGGCGATAGCCATAGTAATGCCAAGGGCTACCATACGTCTTTTTAACCAGCGTCGTCTATCTGTAATTAGCGACGCCTTGTTAAATGCCTTCATTAAATTGATCACGCCATTTGTGGCAAAATAAATAGTTAGCAAAAAACCAAAAGAAAGCAATTTGCCATTCTGGTTCTTGATGATATCTATAATAGTCTCCCTAAAGGCCAGATACGCCTCTGTAGGCATTATAGACGCCAATACACTTAGCAAATTACCCTGGAAATGATTTATTGGTATATAAGGTATTAATGTGCATAAAAAGATGGTTGCCGGAAAAATAGCCATCATAAAACTATAGGCAAGTGAATATGCCCGGTTTATGAGCGAACTTTTAGAGATTTCGGTTATAAAGAAATCAATAACAGTATACAATGGCAACGGACGAAAACCTGGGATAATGATGTATTTAGTCCACTCGATAATGTATTGGTAAAACTTAAAACGCAACAAAAAGTGGTGCAGCCATCTCATTTAACCAAACTTACTCAAAAAATGGCAATAATTTATCCATAAAATCTTTTGGGGGCAGGCTGGGGCGGTTTGTTTGCATGTTGATGAATACCAGCAACGTCTCACCGGTATTAATGAGCTCACCTTTTTCGTTCCGCAGCTCGTATCTGAAATGGATGCGAATGCCAGGCATTTTATCCATGATCACTTTTACGCTGATCTCTTCATCATATAAAGCGGGTTTTAAATACTTACATTTTAATTCCAGTACAGGCATCATAATGCCCGATTGCTCCATTCCGCTATAGGTTAAACCCAGGCTGCGTAACATCTCTACACGGCCAACCTCATAAAATTCGGCGTAATTACCATAGTACATATAGCCCATCTGGTCGGTTTCGCCGTAACGTACCCTTATTTTGGTGATATGCTCAAACATTACCTTTTAATGTTGCGCTGGTTAAGTGCCTCCTGAAATTTACGGGCATTTACCAGGTGATCGGTCATATTGGTTGCAAACGCATGATATCCCGAAAAATCGGCTTTTGCGCACATATAAATATATTCGCTTTTTTGATAGTCAAGTACGGCATTAACCGCACTAACCGAAGGCATCATGATTGGGCCGGGAGGCAGCCCTGTATGCAGGTAAGTATTGTAGGGCGAATTATAAGAAAGATATTTGTTGAGCACCCGTTTGATAGTAAAATCATTAAGTGCGAAGATCACCGTGGGGTCGGCTTCCAGTTTCATGCCTTTTTTAAGGCGGTTGAGGTACAACCCCGCAATTGCCGGCATTTCGTTATCATGTAAAGCTTCGGCATCAACAATGGAGGCTAAAACCGATATTTCCTGTTGCGAAAGATTAATGGCTGCGGCTTTTTGCTTACGCTCCGGTGTCCAGAATTTTTCATAGCTGGCATACATCTTTTTAAAGAATTTATCGGGCGATATATTCCAGTATAGCTGGTAGGAGTTTGGCATAAACATGGTGTACACATTATCGGTTGTAAAACCATATTTAGTTACATAACCTGCCGAATCAAGGAGGTTGATGATGGATGTTGAATCGGCTTCGATCTTTTTAGATACAAAACCGGCAAACTGTTCCTTCATCCTAAGCCCATGAAACTCCAGCTGGATTGGCTCCTGAGTACCGGATGCCAGCATATTGATGAGTTTACGGTTGCTCATGCCCTCGCGAAGGCGGTATTTACCAGCCTTAACACGCCTGATGTAGTTCATATTGGTAGCAGCCCAGTTAAATGTTACGGTATCCTTAACCATATCCTGCTCTTTTATGGTTTTTAAAACATCTGCATAAGTTGCACCGGTGTGTATATACAAATACTCCTGTTTGCCGGTAACATTGGCGCCAAAGTATTTATAATAATAGTTTACACCCGTAAAAATTAGTAATATAGTTATTACCAGCGCCAAGGCTATAATGAATTTCTTTAATAATCCTGATTTTGACTTTTGTTCAGTCATGATAAATAAGTATGAATAGTAATTATTTTAGTTTTTGGATGGCCATCAATCCACCAGCTAAGTTTTTAACGTTTTGATAACCATTTTGCAGTAATAGTGTTTGCGCGGTTTGGCTGCGCAAACCAACTTTGCAGATAACGATTAACTCATCTGTTTTGTTGTAAGCCCATTTATTTATGCTATCGGCAAGGGCCGATAGCGGGATATTGCTGCCTCCTATATTAAAGGTGTGGTATTCAATAGCTTCGCGTACATCTATCAAATTTATACGCTCGCCATTGTTTATACGGGCAAGCAGTTCTGCTGCGTTAATTTGTTGGGGCTGCATCAGTTTTTGTACCTTGTGTAACCGTAATATTAATACGTGTACCTATACTGGTTTTACTTAACGAATCGGTTTTCATAGGGTATTGGCCAGAAACCACAACATTGGTCGAATCTGTTATAGTTCCCTGGTAGGTGATAGTACCAACAGATAGGCCTGCACCCTTTATTGCAAAACGCGCGGCATCAAGATCAAGGTTTATCAATTCAGGTATCTCAACTTCACTGGCTCCCTCGCCATCACCCAATACAAGGTCAACCTTTGAACCTTTAGGCAATTTGAAACCCGCTTTTATAACCTCACCTCCATAACGAACTTCCAGTATCCGGTCGCGCGCAATGTCTGAGCGGTAGGTTGTATCGCCAATTTTTAAACCATAGTTGGATAAGGTAGCCGTAGCCTCGCGGTAAGTGCTTTGTTCCAGATCGGGCAGTGCTACGGGAGGCGCCTGTAATGTTACCATGGTAAGGTATATTACACGCCCTTCTTTAACATTGGTTCCGGCATCCGGATCCTGTTCTACTATGGTGCCGGGTTCGGCGTCAGGTACGTAAACAGAATCTATTTTATAGCCAAATCCTTGCTCTTTTAACAAGGCCATAGCCCTGTCTATCTTCTCGCCTTTAAGCTTTGGTACCGGTATGCCCGAGCCATGGTTGGTGTAATATCCTAAGCTAAAAAAGGCTATTAAAACAACCACTATTACGGTAACAATAGCGCCTATAAGGTTATAACGAAATGATTTTGTTTTTAAGTAAGCCCCAAATTTGCTCATCAGTATATGTAAGGATAATTACAGTCAAATAAGTATCAAACATAGTGATTATTTTGGATTTGGAGAGTCCGAAAGTCGGAAAGTATGTAAGTCGGATAGTTATCAGTGTACTGAACTATAATAAGATTAGTCGCCTGTATCTAAAGTCAAAAAAATTATTACCACGTCATATAATTATTAAATTTGAGGGATTTGCTTTCGGATTTGATCCTATTTGTTTTCAGACCGTAATAATTGAAAAAATCAGTTCCGGACTTTACTGACTTCCGGACTTTCTGACCATAAAATATGAAGAAAAATATAGCCCTTTTGGCCGGTGGCTTTACCGGTGAGTATGAAGTATCTGTTAACAGTGCGAAAAATATAGCCGGTAATCTTGATGCCGAAAAGTATAAAGTTTATACCATATATGTAAACCGCGATAGGTGGTTTCATGAAATTACAGACGGAACTGTTGATGTTGATAAAAATGATTTCAGCCTTACTATAGGCGGAGAAAAAATTAAGTTTGATTTTGCCTTTATAACCATACATGGCACCCCTGGCGAGGACGGTAAGATACAAGGCTATTTAGATATGCTGGGTATTCCTTATAATACTTGTGATGCTACCACATCGGCCATTACCATGAATAAGGCTTATACCAAAACTATTGTGAATGGGATACATGGCTTACATACTGCCCATTCTATGCGGTTGTTTGAGAAGGATATGCATGACGTGGCCATTATTGCTGCTACGCTGAAATTCCCGCTGTTCATTAAACCAAATAATGGCGGAAGTAGTGTGGGTATGAGTAAGGTTTATAATGTAGCCGGATTGCCTGATGCATTGAAAAAGGCTTTTCATGAAGATGAGCAGATCCTGGTAGAAGAGTTTATTAAAGGCCGCGAATTTAGCATTGGTATTGCCCGCCTCAACGGTAAAATAACCGTTTTGCCGGCTACGGAGATACTTACCACTAAAGATTTTTTTGATTACGAAGCTAAGTATACATCGGGGGTAACCAAAGAAATAACCCCCGCAGATTTGCCTGCAGAGCAAAATAAGCTGATAGCCGAAATAGTGACCGAAGTATACATCCGCCTGAACTGCAGGGGGATGGTGCGGGTTGATTTTATTTTGCTTGAAGGTACCAATGATTTTTATTTTATCGAGATCAACACCACGCCGGGTCAATCTGCAAACAGCCTGATTCCACAGCAGGTGAGAGCGGCCGGTATGAATGTGGGTGAGTTTTATGGATCTTTGATTGAGGGAGCTATATGATTTCGGAAATCGGAGGTTCGATTTCGAAATTTAATTTAAAAATATAGAGACGCATATTTGCGTCTTTTTTATTTTACCTGTAACAATGCCGACCTTTTTTTTATCCAATTAGCAATGCTGCAACTTATAAAATTCAAGAAACTGTATGGTGGTTTTCCGGCGCTTAAAATTGATAAATTTTCCATCAATCCCGGCGTATATTGGATAAAAGGCGTTAACGGGTCAGGTAAAAGCACACTGCTAAAATCCATTGCCGGTATTTTATCATTTGAGGGCGATATTTTGCTTGATAACAGTATCAGCATCAAAAAACAACCGGTGGCTTATCGCAAACTGGTAAACTTCGCCGAGGCCGAGCCTGTGTTTCCGGAGTTTTTAACAGGTACCGAAATGATTGCCTTGTTTGCCCAGGCCAAAGATGCACCGGCAGGGCAGGAGCAGCACTACATAAAAACTATGCAAATGCAAGCCTATGTAGGCCAGCCGCTGGGTACTTACTCCAGCGGGATGCTCAAAAAGCTTTCGCTGGTTCTGGCTTTTATGGGCAGCCCCAAATTGATCTTGTTAGATGAACCGCTTATCACTATCGATACCGTATCATTAAAGATATTGAATAACTGGATTGCCGAACGTTATAATGAACAGGGGACCAGTTTCCTGCTGTCATCACACCAAACGCTGGAGCATGATGCCTTGCCTGTTGCACGCGAACTGTTGGTTGAGGAACAAACTCTAAAATTCATTACATAATGGGGCGGCCGTTAACTAACGTGTTGCTGAAAGTACTTGCCAATGGTTTTTACCAGGTGCATGCGCCAATATTGTTGTTCGTATTTTTTATTATGGTAGGATGTGTGCCGGGTAATATGCTCATCAGTTACCATGAATCGTTGATGATGGCTATGTGCAGTAGTCCTGTAATGCTCATGATGGTTTTTGGCGGATGGCTTATTTATGTATTTAAAAGCTGGCATTACGTGTTGATACAATTACTTGCGCCCGAAAAGCAATTCCTGTTTTATAGCAGCAACGCTTTAAGCCGAAACGAACAATTAAAAAGCTGGCTTTATACACAAGCATATATTTTGTTTCCAATCATTATTTATGCACTGTTGACAGTTGGGGTAGGGCTTATGCACCATTATTATATAATGCCTGTAATTATGTTGTTGTTTATAGCAGGGATAATTTATTGCAGCGCTTTGTTGTATACACACCAGTTAAATCGTTTGATTGATGGAAGTAAGCAATCGCTATTGTTAAAACTGAGCAGCAAATGGCGCAAACCGTATTTTAGCTTGTATATCTATCACGTATTTGATAGTCTTAAAATTCAGTATTTTGTAACCAAAGCTTTATCATGGCTTATTATTACCGGCGTGTTTTATTTGTTTGCCGATGTTAAAACAGATCTGCGCGTAGCGGGCATAGCGATACTTGCGGTAATAACAGCCCACATTGTTTTAATATTTGAAACCCGCCGCTTTGAAGAAACCCGCCTGAGCTTTTCGCGTAACCTGCCCTACAGCCGATTCTGGTTGTTCCTTAATTTTGTGGGCGTGTATTCCTTTTTTTTACTGCCAGAGTGCATTTGGCTGTTCAGCAGATTTAACCCGCTCATAGCTGCGGAGCTGCTGCTTGCCGGTTTAAGTACCTCTATGTTATTCCATAGCCTGCTATACTGGTTCGGGTTAAATATGGATAAATACATTCAATGGATAATGGGCCTGTTTGTAATCCTATTTTGGGTGATCATGTTTCGGTTACTATGGGTGTTGATACCGTTGAATTTGGGGATCGCCTACTCGTTTTTTTACTTTAACTATTACAGTTACCAGGGGATGGTGAGTAAGGAGCAATGAGTGGTGAGTGGTGAGTGGTGAGTGGTGAGTGGTGAGTGGTGAGTGGTGAGTGGTTTTTTTAAAGGGATATACAATTTAATAAAAAATCCTGGTAATCTCTTAATCCGATGAATCACGGTTCAAACAATTTTTTCGCAATAGGGATGGCAGCGGATACCGTCAGCCGGCTGGCTGATAAGGCCCGTGCAGTATGAGCGTACAGCCCGGGCTGCAGGCATTGCTAATATCTTCATGTAATGTCAATATTCCGCGGTTACTGCTAACTTAAAATTGTCCATTACACAGTATACTGCGCAATCACATCTTCCGGAATCTTAGTACCCCGGCCAGTTACCATATCAATCATTACATAATCAAAATAGCCATCGCAACATACTTTGCCGGTGGCCTTGTTACGGAGCGAGAAGGCTACGCGGCAGCCTTTATCGTCGATGGCTTCAATCCCGGTTTTTACAATAAAGTAATCGCCCAAAGCGAGAGCGCGCTTATAGTCAACATGGGCCACACGCACTACCCAGCCAAAACCGCGTTCCATAAATTTTTCCATGGCCATGCCGTAGCACCGTTCCATCTGGTCGTAACGGGCAGCCAGCACATAATCAAAGTACTTGCTGTTGTGCACATGCTGAAACATGTCGATATCATCAGGACGTACACGTAATTCGGTTTCGAAAGTAGAATACATAGGAAAGTTAAAATTCAAAAAGTAAAAACTGCGCCTCACTCCCGAACGCGTTAAAAGTACGACAACACGCGAAAATTAAAAAATGAAATGCACTATATTATTACCGAAGTAATTTAAAACGGCTTTATATTTCACCCGATATTAAACATTATAGATTTGCATTTGCAATACGTTACGATATCAATGCTTCTATTTTTACGGCCAATATTGAAAAAATATTTCCATAGGTGTCTCATTTTAAATAGCGTATTGCATTTAATGCAATTTTAGTTCAATGCCTACAGTATATCCTCAATACTAATCATAATCAATTTAAAAGTTAAATTAACCATTCCCAATATTTTTATAGAACACTTATTATTTCATACATAGCAATCGGGCCCCTTAAAATATATTTTACCTTCCTGGTTTTAATTCAAACGAAATAATGGCGATTGATTGGGTAATAAAATAAAGCAGTAATAACTATTGAGTTAATTAACTGCGGTGTTTATTATTTCCTATCCAGCCTAACTATTGAAAAAAATAAAAATTGATCTTTTCTATACTTTATAGACTTAACAACCATTGAATGGTCGATTTTGGAAATATTATTAAATAATAATTAAGTTATTTAAATAAAAAGTATTGATTCGGTCCAAATTGCAGGCATTTGCTTTGCTCTTCTGCTGCAAATGAAAGGCAGATTTGTAAACTTCTGAATTTTAACCTTTAACGTTTTTAGCGTAAAAAAATCACCATTATTTAATTCATTTAATCATGAGTAAAGAAAACAATTTCACCCAAAACAGTACCCAGGTGCATCGTAACTATAATAAACGGTTCAACATCATTTGGTCATTAATGTTATTGCTTGTTGTCTTTACAGCCGGATGTAAAAAGGAAAATACTGAAGGGGCAACAACTTCGCTTCCCGATTCCTCATTGTTGGCAAGTTTAGCGGCAACTGCCAGCCTTGCACCAATAAACCTCAAAACAGCAAATTATTTTACAATTTTAACAGCAACAGGTATTAGTACTACGGGCGTTACCTCGGTTACCGGTGATATAGGCACAAGCCCAATTGCCTCCACAGCAATAACCGGGTTTGGATTAATAATGGATACTAATAATCAATCCTCACATACATCCATTGTAACGGGAAAGGTTTATGCACCCAATTACGCGGTTCCCACACCGGCAAAAATGACTACAGCCGTAAACGACATGAAAACCGCTTTTACCACGGCAAATGGAATAACAATTCCTTCACCTTTAGTTAATAAATACGCAGGCGATATCAGCGGCAAAGTTTTACCTGCCGGCTTGTACAAATGGAGTACAGGAGTTTTAATAACAAATGCAGGTGTAACTTTAAATGGGGGACCTAATGATGTATGGGTTTTTCAGATTGCACAAAACCTTACCGTAAACAATAGCGCCATCATTACTTTGACAGGCGGAGCCCAGGCCAAAAATATCTTCTGGATAGTTTCTGGTAAGGCTACACTTGGAACATATACTAAATTCAGCGGCATTATTATCAGTAAAACACTGATTTCTTTAAATACAGGCGCTAAAGTTACAGGCAAATTATTTGCACAAACGGCGGTTACTATGATTGCAAATACAGTTAAACCTTAAAAATACTTACGCTAATCGAAGTCACTGACGTCGAATTATAGTTTACAAAACAATATTAGCGCAAGAGTATAATCATTATAAAACGAGGCTGGATCATGGTTATGATACAGCCTTGTTTTATGTTATATAAAATTAAACTATAGTAATATTTGGATTTTTAAAGTGGGAGAGGGGAATAGGCTTTTAGTGTGATGAACAGGAAAGAGTAATAATTGCAAAGTGGACCTGCAAAATAAAAATGAAATATCCGCTCAAACAAAATATTGCATATGTTTATCCGATGAAATTTAGCGAAGCCGTTTTGCAGTATAAAGAGCAAAACATTAACTGGATAAATAATTTACGGCTGATAGCTATGTTTGCTGTTATTGTATTACATACTGCTTCGCCATTGCTTTTTGCATATAAAGGCACCCCTGTACAGAATTGGCTGGTTGGTGATATTTACAACGCATTGGTGCGCTTTTCTGTACCGGTTTTTGTAATGATAACCGGTGCATTATCACTCCATCGGGAGTATGAATTAGGTGATTTTTTAAAAAAGCGTATCGGCCGGCTCATCCTGCCATTTATCTTCTGGAGCCTGGTTTATATAGGGTACAAATTATATAACGAAGAGATTGCGTTTAACGGCAATATTGGCGCCGATCTTAAACTGGTAATATACCAGTTACAAACCGGTAGCTTTTATCATTTATGGTACGTGTACCTGTTGATAGGTTTGTACCTGTTTACCCCGGTTTTGGGCAAATTTGTACGGAATGCTACAGAAAAGGAACTGCTATACTTCCTGGCCATCTGGTTTTTAGCTATGCTGTTAAGCACTCCATACCTAAGTGTTTTTAACACAGCTGTTGATCTTCATAATTTTACAGGTTATATAGGCTACCTGGTGCTGGGGCATTACCTCACTTACAAACGCTTTAAATTGAGTGCTTTACCGGTTATTGCCGGTTTGTTATTTATCGGCCTTGTTGCTTTAATTTCCTGGGGAACTTATTACCTGCAGGTAAAGGATAATGCACTAAGCACTTTTTTTTATGAACCCATAGGTCCATTTATAGTGATACTTTCGGCATGTGCGTTTATAATGGCAAAATATACTGTGATCAAATTAAACCCGACAATCAGCCGCATCTTCGATAATGCGGGGAAATATACACTGGGCATCTACCTTAGCCATGCCCTAATATTGACCTTGCTTGAGTTGGCCGATATTAATTATACACTTTTTATCCCCATATTAAGTATTCCGCTGGTAGCTTTATTGTGTTTCCTGTTATCGTGGCTGTTGATTTATGCCATGAGCAAATTGCCACTGGTTAAACATGTTACAGGGTAGAAGAGGGGGCATTGCTGATTAGCATTAAAACCACTTTCCTGCAATCTTTTCAAAAGCCTCAAGATCAACCTGTGATTGGTATAGCTTTGTGCCGAGCTGTAGATATTGCCGCTCCAATAACCCGGTGCCAGTGATAATACTTGCTCTGAGTGTTGCTAATCCCTTGTATTCGGCTTTAATGTCGTTTTCCAGTTTGCGTTTTTTGATGTAGATCTCGTTGGCTATGAAATTGATCTCCCGGTCGATTGCCTCTGTATCCGGTGTATAAGTAAAACCAGACCCCATTTGCCTTTGCCAATCCAGCAGCACCTGGATGTTTTTGGGGCCGATGCCGCTTATCTTATGGGTTTTTAGTTTATACATATCTGCCGCTGTGCGGATTCCATTGGTAAAGATCAGTTGCTTTTTCGCCGCACCAAAGGAGGGGATAGGGTAGTTACGGATATCAAATTGCAGCAGGTGTACCTGGTATTTGATATTATAATATTTTTCCTCGATCATCCTTTTTTTAGCCGCGAAATCTGCCGGTAACGATCGGAAGGCCGTAATCAGGTCAGTCAGATTTTTTGCCGATTGGTTATAGCGGTTTAGCTCGGTTGGCTGGTTGTGCTTTTTTACCAGCGCCTGGAACCGGTTTTTTAAGATTTCATGATTGGCTTTCCTGTTTTTGAGTTCGGCCTTAAGTTGTTTTTGGGCAGGCGCCATGGTGTTATATAGCAAAAGGAACAGTGCTCCCGCAAAGGCAAACCACCAGCTCTCCGTCATGCTAACACTTAATGTAACCAGTAAAGTAATGATTTGTATGGTTATATTGATGTAAGCAAGGGTTTTAAACTTTTGCTCCACAGGGGCGGCCTTTATCGTGCCGGAGGTATAGGTGTCTGCCAGTTTCCTTATTTCCAGGTTTTCCAGCTTAAAACCATTCACAAACTGTTCAATATCCTGCAATTCGGGGATGCCTTTCAGGTGGCTATCCTCCATAAAATAAACTATCCCGGCCCTGTCCCTGAATGCGCACCAGGGGCATTGCTGCATAGTTTTTGAATAATAATGCAGCCGTGAGCGGTTGCAATTGATCATTTCCCTGTTCAGTTCTTCCAGATCGACCACCCATTGTCTTGGTGTGGGCCTGGGTGTTGTGCCATCAAATGCGGCATGAAAAGAGTTGATAAGACCTGGTGTAAAATCCTTCAGGTTTAAACTGTTGGGTGCTGGTGTCAGTTTCTTATTGGTTTTGTGCAGCGAGTAGGCAAACTCTTTTTGCCGGATAGCCTGGTCTTCCTCAAAATCCTCTTTACTGCGGTTAACCCCTGTAAAAGGCGCTCTCCCCATAAACAACAACTGGAAAATGAGGGTAGCTAAAGAAAAACTATCTGTATTTACTGTACGCACCACGTTCTCAAATGATCGCATCTGCAATAATTCGGGCGGGGTATACCTTGGGATGCCCACTTCGCAAAAATGATAACGCTTGCCGTTCTTTACCTGGAACGAGTCGCAATCTATCAGCGCTACCATACCAGTTCCGTTCACCAATATATTGGCTTCATTGATATCGCCTACCACTATACCCAACTGGTGTATCTTATGAAAGGCCGTAGCCAGGTTGCGTGCCACATGTACCAAAAAGTTATAACCTTTATCGGGGAACAGTTTTTTACGGTCCATAGGGCTAAACAGCATGTGCAGTGGAACAAAGCCCAGCAGCTTTTTCATTACAAAGCCCGATACCCTGCCCGCGCCATCCCGGATCACATCCAAAGGCCAGGCCGCAAATTTGGTCAGTTCGGCATCGGTTATGGAGGCCATGTGCAGCAGTTTTTCCGCCTTGTCGCGGTCAACGGCTTCTTTGTACACTTTAAGCACCAGCGCCGGGTTGCCCTGTACTTCGTGTATAGTGCCTTCACCGCCCTCGCCAATCTGGCGGCCTGCCAGGTAAGGGGTATCTGTAGCTCCCTTATATGCCTGGTTTGCCATGTGTTAATCGGGTGGCCAGCAGCAATGTTTTATCATCATCGGTGCGGCTGTTAATGGTATCGCCGGCTAAGTAACCGGATAATTTATTGTTCAGGATCTCTATATGTTCCGGGCTCTCTGCCATCCGCAGCACTTTGAACAGGTCGTTCAAAAATGGCTGGTGAACGGTTTCGGTTTCGTTGTTCAGGGCCAGCATCTGCAAGCCATCGGTAAAAATGGCTACCTCGGTAATGCTTTCGTTTATTACTTTGGTTTTCAGGTTCCGCAGGTTCGGGTCATCTATCAAAAAAGTAGTGGTATTCTGGTACTCGCCATTATGTGGCCACCACAGGTGCGTAAAATAACCGCTGCCATCATTGCGTACAATAGCTCCGTCGCCTATCTGCATAAAGCAAGCTTTTTGGGGCAGTATTACAAAGCCCAGCAGGGTACATGAAAATTCATTAAGCAATGCATCTCTTTCTGTCGCCAGCGCGTCCAGCCGGTCATATATCGTTTCGGCAAGTTCAATTAAAGCTGCGTCGTCTATGTGCTTTTCAGCCAGGATCCAGTTGTACATAATGTCGGTAGCCTGTTGTACCGCTAAAGCAGATGCTTCGGCGGCATAGGCGGCGCTGCCGGCGCCATCACTTACAAAACAGATGAGGGCCTCATCTGCGCCCGGCAATTCTGCCAGGCTGAAATGTACTGCATCCTCGCAGGTTTTTCCTGCCGCGATGTGTGATGTACCGATAACGCTTTGTGCAATCACCTTCCAGATCATACCTCTCCCCAGCCCGATGGCGGCAGTAATTTGGTTGGAGTGCCCGGATTTTTACTTGATACCATTTTCATAGAAGAGGATAGCCACAGGAAAAACTCCCTGAACATCAGTCCTTTTAATTTGATGGGGCTGCGAACAGATAGCTTGCTCAGCGTATCCATGCTTGCACCCTCTACACCAATAGCAAAAAAGGCAAAGGCGTTCTTTTCTTCCCCTTCTTTGATCAGCTGCGCCGCGTGCGACCAGCTATCAGTAGGAGCGCCGTCCGTGATCAGGATGATCCAGGGTTTATAATAGCCCACGCCATTCTCCTTATACACTTGTTTACGTTGGGCAATCATATCAATCCCCATGGTAATGGCGGCGCCAATAGGAGTATCACCTTCGGCGGTAAGGGTTTGGGGGAAAAAGTTATCAACGGTAGTAAAGTCAGACTGCAGGTTAACCGGACCAAAGGTAACAATAGCCACCTCCACTCTTTTTGATGCTAAAGAATCCTGCACCAGTTCGTTTTTGAGGGTTAACACACCTTCGTTTAGTTGCTGTATGGGCATCCCACCCATAGAGCCAGAGGTATCCAACAGCAACAGGCAAGGGCATCTCGACTCGGGGTTGTTGGCGAAATCATCCGAACCAAAGGGGATCTGTTCAAACGAAACATATTCATCCATACTCATATAATATTTCTGTTTTTTATAAAACGCTAAATTACGAAAAATTGGAAACCAGCAGGGGTGAGCCTTGGTTTTGGGAAGAGTACTAAGTTTTTTATTGCGAAAGGAGACCGTAATGCTTCCTTAGCTTTTAGCTTATTTGTTCCACAGGTAAGTCAACCACAATTGTTGCCCGGTTATAAAAATCTGTGATAATATCGCTTACCGTATTTTTAAGCTTTACAAGCTGCTTTTTTAATTTGTTAAGCGCCACATTGCTTTTTGCTTTATCACCGGCAAACAGCTCTGCTGCCAGTACATTATCGTGCCAGTCGCCTATGGCTATTTGCACCTGGTCCAAATAGTCGCCGTTTATACCTGTATGCAGTGCTGTATGGGCTATTTTATGATTGTGGATTAAAATTTTTATCTGCTTACGGGAATCATGTAACCGATCGTCAAACTCAGGTATGGTAAGCAAGCCCGCAATTGTATGTAGCTGATGCAGGTAAAACTGGTTGATATGCCAATCGCTGATGGGTTTTATTTTTCTTTTAAGCGTTTGATGCGAGTCTTTGAGTTTCTTTAAATACGAGCTTGCATTCGCTTTAAATTTTTTGTTAGCTTCATCAAATAGCAACTGCTGGTTGTTTAAAAATTCCTGGTTATCTATTTTATAAGTTTTAGCCAATTCCAGGTTTGTATAAGCGTTCCTGATCTCACCAGCCTGTTTAAAAATTTTACGCACAGGTAAAAAGTGTTTGGCTAACTGGGGATGACGTTTTGCACTATCCGATAATATAAAAAAGGCGCGTAATTTTTTAACCTGTACCCTGAAATGATGCAGGTCTTCCGGCCTTTCGTTGCTTAAATACAACTCAAGGCTGGTTTTCATGTCCTTCCATTCTTTATCAATGTACTTTATTTCTTCCTTTTTTTTCATAACAAT
This sequence comes from Mucilaginibacter sp. P5_A6, assembly GCF_056400585.1. Lineage (NCBI taxonomy): Bacteria > Pseudomonadati > Bacteroidota > Sphingobacteriia > Sphingobacteriales > Sphingobacteriaceae > Mucilaginibacter > Mucilaginibacter sp. P5_A6. The sequence goes on from NZ_JBFUKZ010000027.1 coordinate 75,896, forward strand.
ATTAAAGCAGTATGCACAAAGCTTAAAATCAATACATTGATTTACAATATAATTATAGCAATTTATGTGAAATTAATTAATATAAATGTAATATACTAAAAACAGCTGTATACTTGAAGACGCTTGCGGCTTTTAATTGCAATAAACCTATAACAAATGGGGCGATTGAAAATAAAACCTGAATTTTGACGGGGTACAAATACCGTGAAAACACGGATTGCAGATGAAACAGTAAATGTTATTTTTGTGGTTGTAAACTATTGATAACAACCTGACCAATCGCAATTGATGAAAAGGACCATACTTATTGCTGTTAAAGCCATTGCCTGCCTTGTAATCTTACTTTCCGTCACTCTACCGCACCTCTCAGGCACATGGACCGGTAAGCTAATGACTGCCGATAGCACGGTATATCCCTTAACCTATAATTTTACCCTGCTTGGCGATTCCGTTGCCGGTACGGCCAAAAGTAAGCTCGGCGAGTTCCGCATCCAGGAAGGGAAACTGGATACCAGCGGGCTGCATTTTAAGGTTACTGTGAATGGGCGGGATATTCCTCATAACGGTATTGTTTATGCTGACTCCATTGGCATGAATATTATTTTGAATGGCTCCAGGGTACATTATACGTTGAGTCGGGCAGCTAATTAATGTTCATAGCTTCTCTTACAAACACCTTTGATTTATATTTAATAGTTGCTTAGAAAATAAGAGGGTTCAGAAATTTAAAACTCTACTTCAAAAACGCCGTATTTGATAGCAAAAATGACCAGGCCTGCCGTGTTTTTGCAGCCAATTTTTGCGAGTAAATTGGTACGGTGCCCATCAACAGTGCGGCTGCTGATAAATAGCTTGTCTGCTATTTCGGTATTAGTTAATTCGTCGCAGATCATCCTTAATATCAACGATTCCCTTTCGGTTAATGATATAGGGATATTATTTAGATTTTGAATGCCTGCTTTACGATGATGCGCCGCGTTCCTCATGGCATTAACAGCTTCCCTGTTAAAATAGAAACCCAGTTGGTGGGTATTGATGATTGTTTGAAAGAGCTCATGTGCTTCGCAATTTTTTTTGAGATAACCACATGCCCCGGCTTCAATCATTTTACTCATATACCGCTCTTCGCCATGCACCGATAGTACAATAACTTTTATGGAAGGATATTTATGATGTAAAACTGCATTCAGTTCAACCCCGTTCATGATAGGCATATTCATGTCTATCAGTGCAATATCGGGCAGTGTAGCCTGGTTTTTAAGCTGCTCAAGCAAAACGCGTCCGTTTTCGGCATGGCCAACCAACTCAAATTCGGGATTGGTGCTCAATAAATTAACCAGCCCTTCCAGGAACAGGGTCTGATCATCAGCAACAACAATACGGATCTTTTTCATATMATATTAATTAGGGCCGATGTCTTTTTGAGGGTCAAGGTAAATAAACATAGAAAAACCTTCACCGGCGCGTGTTTTAACCGAATACCTTGCATTGATCATCATGAGCCGGCTCTCGATATTTTGCATGCCCATGCCTTTTTTTAATTTTTTATCATCCATATTATAACCGATGCCATTATCGGTATAATGAATAGATAGCAAATTGTTCTTCATGAAAAGTGATATGCCTATATAATTAGCCCCGGAATGTTTTAGTGTATTGGTAACCAGTTCCTGCAACACTCTTATCAGGGCCAGTGCTACGTGTTTAGGTAAGGTGTCTGTTGACATGGCCGCATGGTTGGTTATAGAAATAAGCGAATCGTGCCCCTTACTTATAACGTCCCGCATTTCTTCTAATGCTTCCGAAAACCCAAACAACTCAAGGCCCGGCGGCGAAAGATTATGAGATATGTTACGCACATTTTCAATGATCTTATCTATCAGCTGCTTATAAAACCCGGCCTGCAGCACATCATTTTCAGCTACATCATTATTATTAAGCCGGTTAATCAGCATTCTTAGATTTGATAACGAACCGCCAACTTCATCATGCAGATCCTGGCCAATGCGTTTCCTTTCCTCCTCCTGGGAGTGTATTACAGCATGGAGCAGATTTTTTTGATGATCCATAGCAGCATGGTGCAAGCTTTCCCGCTGTTGCAGCAGCTTGTTTTGATTACGTATAAACAAAATAACAAATGATATCACCAATAAGGCAATACCTCCTGTACACATAATTACCAGCACATAAATATTTTCGCCTACGTCTTTCTGCATATATAAAACCCCCACGAAAACAAAAGATACATAGCCAGCAGTAACGCGGCATGTATATTCCATATTAACAGATTAAGTAAGTAATATTTGGGGCTGGTATAAGCGGTTGTTAAATTTGAAAAGGAATACACAAACAATGCTCCCGAAAAATATAAAAGTACTCCTGTATTAATCCAGTTTAAGGGGTTACTGCTCCAGCTTTTTTCGTTGTCGGCTTCATTTATCTGGGCAAAATAAGCCAGGCTATAGGCCATTATCATCAATACTTCTAAAGGCCTGGTATAGGTATTAAAGCGAAAAATGCTTTGGAAAAAAATAAGATTTATGATACAGATCAGCGGAAATACCACAATTAAAAACCTGATGATTTTACGAATCAATCCCTCCTTTAAAATCTTTATATAAAAAAATGAAAGCAGCAAAAATTCCAATATGGTGAATATGTGTAAAAGGGGAAGATTATTTATCCGGATATCCGCCAGAACCGCTGTTAGTATGTTAACCAAACCATCCAATAATAAATAGTATAAGATGAGCAAAAGTGCCCTATCAGCATGCTTATATTTAAAAACGGCGAAACTGATAGGGATTAAAACGGAAACCGGAACAATTAAGCCCATAAAAATAAATTTGGCTGAAGGCATAACGGGCTTATTGGTTTATATATAGTTTTCTAAACTATTGGTGCTGTTAAATAACGGGCTTGATGTATCGCATAAGGACGGACAAGGCTGTGTAAAATCGTAAATGGTTGACTCACTTGCGCTATTTACTATCTCACCCTCGCTTATTAAACCTTCACTCACCGATTTTTTGGTTAGCATATCATGGTTGTTGGCATCAACCGGCACCAGCATACCGGTGATCTGATAGGGATAGTCGGGATCCTGCAAACTTAAATAAAGCCGGATTGATTTAGCTTGCGGATGGTCTTCCATCAGATCCTTTACATCGGTAATGTTAATATTAATAGCTCTAAAAATGCGTTGTTTGGATACATCTATCCCATTATTTGTTCCCGAAGCATTTGATGTATTTTCTGCAGGCAAATTAACAACAAGATTACGCCAGTTTTCGGCTCTTGATACTGCCTCGGCCAACGGAATACGGGGTTTATCGGATAATGATGATCTGCTGCTGACAGCACTTTGACCAGAAGTTGTACTTTCGATGTTATTCATGATAATAATGTTTTTTAGGTTTGTATTTTAAGTTAACTGGTTTAAAGTATAATAGTATTAGTCATTTAAATTATTACAACTTCGGGTACGCCAACAGCCGCACAAAAGCTGTAAATAACAGCCTGGTTAATGGTACCATCTGGATTGTAACCGGTGCGGAACACGCCGAATGATGCAACCCAGCCTAAAACTTCATCAAGCTGGTTACTATCAGCAATATTTACCTGCCCGTATGTTGTTGATGGTGTAAGGTCGCTGTTATCAACCTGGCCTTGTATGCAGGCGGCTATTAAAGCAACATCATCGCCCGGGATCTGGATGCCCCAGTTAATCAGGTCGACCGTTATTTGCGTTGTTAAAGCCTGAATGTTTCCGTTTACATTATAGCCTAATACCACACCGGCATCCTGCGATGAAGAGGGGAGTGTAATGGTGGGAAATAGTCCATTAAAAATAAAAGTTGAATCGCTCTCCGCAGCTAAAATCGCAGCCGGTACGGCCAGCTCCAGGTTAGAATAGGTTGGTGGTGGTGCGTCAGACGAACGGGGGGTAAGCCCTTGTATAATAACATTTAAATCAGAAAGCGCCAGTGTGGTATCTTTAACTGATTGCACAACCAATGCCACAATCTCGGGCATAGTTAAGTTTGTAACCGAAGCGAATTGTCCCATTTTTTAATAATTTAGGTGTTTAATACTTGTTGTAATTGGTTTTTAAACTTATAACTTATTTTAATATTTCTTAACTATTAATACAAATATATTTAACTGACCGCGCCAGGGAATGAGTAAAAAATCCCCTTTTTGGAAACAGGTATTTTTACCTGCTTTTATAAAATAAAAAGCAGACTTCAGGCGTGTGAGACGCTGTTTATAGGGGAGTTTTAAAACAGCGCAAACAACTTTAATTACAATAAGTAAAAAAATAGTTGGGTTTACATTATAACTTTGGTTTATACAAATAAAGGACTTTTCTTAATTATTAAGAAATAATTCTTCAACGGCTTTTACGAAATAAGTAAATAAAAAGTTGTTGTATTATATAAGATGATTTTATATATAAATCTTTAATATCGATTTACTGTTTTTTCTTTAATATAGTAAACAGCCTGCACAAAGTAATGCGGCTATTATAGTTTGTGGAACACAATTACGGGAATAGGCTCAAGCCCCACAATATCGTCGTGGGTAGTTGTTAAACACAATATATTCGAACGATAAATGAGGTACCTACTGCGTAGTAACCCTCAAACTCAAAGTATCCGTTTGCATAGCTGTAAAAATGCCCAGCCCGTTGATAACGTTGGTAGGCTCGTTAACCAGGGCCTGCGAATTGCGCGATATATTGGTGGTGAGGATATTGATATATTCTTTATTTACCCGCATGAGGATCACCTGGTAGTGGCCGTAATATTTAAATGACGATTGCAGAAGGTTGTAATAAGAGGCCTGTTCCGTATTGATCTGGAAGCTGGGCCTGTTATTACTACGGATGTACGATATATAATAGGGGTCGTTATCAAGGTTTTTAAATACCAGCAGGTGGTATAATGAATCCGGGTTCGACCAGCTAATGGTTGCCCTTACCACATCGGCATAAAGCGGGTTGATAGAACTGGGTACATGAAAAACACTATCCGATATGGCGAAATTCTGCGGCTTGCCAGGCATTACCGTGCTGGCGCTGATAGTCACATTATCATAATTAAACTGCATAGTATAGGTTTTACCACTGGTTACAAACGATGAGCTGGCATAGGTATAAGTGCCGCTTGCCGACTCGGTAAGTTTAACACGCTGGCTGCCATCAGATACACTGATGCTTAAACCGGTAAGTGCGGCCCCATACGTTGCGGTGTCGGCAAGATCTTTTTGCTGATAAACCTTTACGCTTAATGTTTGGCCGGGGATAAGGTAGGCTTCAACCACAGGTTTGTTGGTAGCTAATATATCCGACTGATTTTTTTTGCAGGATGCCAGCAGGAACAGGCCTGCTATTAAACTTAATACTATATGGCGGATGTATGTTCTTATTTCCATCTTAAACTTAAAGTTAGGTTGGGGGTAAAGCCTAGGTAATTAACATTGGTGGTTATCACCTGGTTATTTTGCATTTGGTACTCGCGGTACCAGGTATTGGTATGGTTGTAAACATTAAAGAACGAGAGCCCTATGGAGCCTATCTTATGCCCGTCTATCTTCAGCAGGTCGTAAGATACCGACATATCCAAACGGTGATAGGCTGGCAGGCGCTCACCGTTTTTGTCGCTGATATTAAGGTACGTTGTGCTGTTGCCATCGGCCGTTTTAATGGTGTAGGTTGATAGGGGGGCGGTGTACGGCCTGCCGGTACTGAACAGGAATGTGGCCGCGAAGTTCCACCTGTCGTAATGATACATGTTGATTGATTTAAACTCATGCCTCACATCCTGGTTGGCATCGTAATAATAATCACCAAAGGCGCTGAATTTGTTTTGAGCTTTAGCCAGGGTGTAGCTTACCCAGCCGGTATAATTACCCATCTTTTTTTGTACCAGCACTTCAACACCTTTGGCACGGCCTGTGCCCTGGTAAAAATCTTCGGTTACGGTTTGGGTAGTGTTTGGGTTCATAAAGCGGCCGCCTGTTCGGGTTTGCCTTACCGTATATTGGGTGAGGCCGCTCAGGGTTTTATAATAACCTTCCACGCTTATCAAAAATTCGTCGGTTTCATAGCTCACACCACCTATAAAATGCCTTGCCCTGCCTACCGGGATATTACTGTTGTTGGATAGCACCCAAAAATTACGGTCGCCTGCCAGTATATCCTCGCGGATCACCTGGTTTTCAAACTGGTAAAACTGGCCCGTGGCCCCCTTCACGGTGAACCTATCGGTAAGGTTATAACTGGCCGATAGGCGAGGTTCAAAATAAGGTTTTGCTGTAGGGCCGTAATAGCTGGCGCGTAAACCTGGTTGTAAATGCAGCTTGTTATTTGGGTCGATAGCGAGCTCGGCGTATACACCTTCCAGCGTGGCATTGTTATGCTGATTTATCAGCTTACTGGTATCATTCTGGGTGTATTCGTAATCTATCTTCTTATAAGAAATAAATCCGCCAAACAGCAATTTATAAGTGTTGCTGGCCTGCCATTCCCATTCAGATTTATAGCCAACATCCTTCAGGTTATTGTTTTCGATAGTATTGTTGCTAAAGGTATGCGCTATCCCGTTACTATCCAGCAATGATCCGCCCGAACTTCCCCGGTTACGATTATTAAAATAGGAGGAGTAGGTGATGTAATTATTGGAATACAGCTTTTTATTCCATTGTCTGAACCATTTGATGCTGCTGCCCAGGTTGCCATATTTGGTATAATCGGTAATACCAATACCGGCACCCGATGATGATAAACCCGGCGGCAGGCCCAGGTCGCGGCTATTGTCGGTTTTATCGGTACCCGAGTAATAGCTTACAGAAACCTTATCTTTTTGACTGATGTTGTAAGTGTACCTGGCATTGGCATCGTAAAAGAACGAGCTTGGCGTTACCTGGTTGGCAAAGCCACCGCCGGGCCCGCCCGGGCCGCGGCCACTTCCACCACCGCCCTGGAAGGTAGTAGTTTGGTTAAATTGGTTAAATATTTTGTTGTAAAAAGGTCCCTGGTATGATCTCCTGATGGCCAGCAGCAGGGATGATTTATCTGATAGTGGGGTTTCCAGGAAGCCGCTCGCGCTCAGCAGACTCAGATCTACACCCATATTGGTTTCGTTCTTGTTGCCTTCCTTGCCATTAATTTCGGTAACGCTTGATAGCCTGCCGCCGTATTTGGAGGTAAAGCCGCCTTTATATAGCTGTACATCCTTTACCGCGCTGGCATTAAAGGCGCTGAAGAAACCATAAAGATGATCTACCTGGTAAATCGTGAAGCCATCCAACAGTACCAGGTTCTGGTCGGGTGTACCGCCCCGAACATAAGCTCCCGAAGACGATTCATTGGTGCCGCTTACCCCCGGCATCAGCTGAAATGCCCGAAGGATGTCTTTATCGCCCATGGTTGGTAGTTTATCCAGGTTGGCCGGCGAAAGCTGTAATACGCCCACCTGCCTGCTATCGGTATTCATTACCCCGCTTTTTTTACCGGTGATGCTAACTTCATTTAAGGTGTTTAATGATGAGTACATGCCGCAGATAAGGGTTGAATTAATCTTTTCGCTGCTGAGCCTGAAAAAATCTGTTTGATAGCCGGCATACGATACCTCAACAATGCAGGTATCTGATGGCACCCTAAGAAAGGTAAAATAACCTTCGGCATTAGTCATGGTATTCAGATCGGTGTTACGGACCCGAACGGTGGCAGAAGGGAGCGACTCGCCGGTTAACTGGTCAACCACCCGCCCGTTAATGCTCACCATAAAGTGTTTGGGTACCAGTTTGGGCTCGTCTTCATCATCATCGCGCTTATGGCGTTTTATTTTGGCGTTGGCAGCTTGCAATGATAGCTGGTTGAGTTTTTTAAGCCTTGCCAGATCGTCGGTATTTTGGAGGATGTAAATAGTACCGTTAGATTCAATCCAGTATTTCAGATCATTTTCTCTACAAACCTGTTTTATTACATCTTTAAGCGGCTCTTCAAAAAAATGTTCCACCACATCCATGGCGTTCAGCGGTTCGCGGTCAAACACAATACGTACCTGGTAATTCATGGCCAGGGTATCAAACAGTTGATCGAGCGGGCAGGCAAAAAAATGGTTAACGATGATGTCTTTCAATTTTTTTTGCGTTTGCTGCGCCTGTACGGCCGAATGACCTAAACCGATACTAATAAATAACAATAAGGAAAATCTCTTCATCAGGGGGGTATTTTCTTTGTGCCGAAATTGCACCCTATTTTTAATGCCCTAAAATAAAAGCGACATTGGCAGGGCTTGTGTAGATAAAGAGGGGTATTGTGTAGTGTGGTGAGTTGTGAATAGTGAGTGGCGAGTGATGAATAGTTTATTTTCTTAAATAGACAAACCATTCACCACTCACTATTCACAACTCACCATCAATTAAACCTTCCCAATCATCCGGTTAATTACATCACGGTAGCTGTCGCTTAAGGGTACTTCGGTATTAATGAGCTTGATACGGGCCCTGCGCAGCTGGGATACATGCTGCAGGTTTACCAGGAATGATTTGTGTACGCGGAAAAACTGATCGGCAGGTAACTGCAATTCAACCGCCTTGAGGCTGATGCGCGATAATACCGGCTTTTGCTGGTTTGTAAAATGGATCTTTACATAATCTTTCAATCCCTCAATATACTCCACATGGTCGAAACTTATTTTAATGAGGTTATAGTCGGCATGTAAAAAGAAATAGTTTTTAACTACAGGCTGGGGCAGGTAGCTTCTGCGAAGCTCAAACAAATCAATTGCTTTGTGGCAGGCTTTTAAAAATCTGTCCAGCGGCACGGGTTTCACCAGGTAATCAATTACATCCAGTTCAAAGCCCTCAAGGGCAAATTTTTCATAAGCGGTTACAAATATCACCATAGGGCGGTTGGTAAGACTCTTGATAAGCTGTAGACCATTGATGCCAGGCATGTATATATCGCAGAAAATCAGGTCGATATGCTCTTTTTGCATGACAAGGATGGCCTCGCCTGCGTTACGGCAGCGGCCAGCCACCTGTATGCTATGCACATGTTTTAAATTGTCCTCCAGCAAATCGAGCGCCAGGGGCTCATCATCAATAATAAGGCATCGCATCATTTAAGTTCAAGTTGCAGCATAACAATATAGGTTTGCTCGTTTTTATTGATATATAAATTATGTTTATCGGGGTAAAGCAGCTCAAGCCGCCTTCTAACATTGGTTAAGCCAATGCCGCTGTCATTATCTTTTTGCTCTTCTGCAGCATTGTAAACGTTTTGCACGCTAAACCGCAGGGTTTGTTCATCGGCTATAAGGGTTACCGCTATATCGGGGTCGGCTATGTCGCCGGTGCCGTGTTTAAAAGCGTTCTCCACAAAAGGGATCAGCAGCATAGGCTCAATGGTTTTATCGGGTGCTTTTATCTCGGAATGGAAATATATTTTCACCTGGTCGCCAAAGCGCAGCTGCTGCAGTTCGATATAACTGCGCAGGTAATCCTCTTTTTTTTGTACTGTTACCATTTCGGCATCAGTAACATACAGCATGTAACGTAATAATTTGGATAATTGTATCAGCGTAGGCTCAACTGCCGAAGGATTTAAGCGCGAAAGCGCAACTGCGCTGTTTATTACATTAAATATAAAGTGCGGACTGATCTGCGACCGCAAAAAAGCAAGTTCGGACAGGAGTGAGGCATTGGTGATATCCTTTTTTTTGTCCATTGCCTTAAACTGGTCGGCCAGGTAATGGTAGGCAAAGCTGCCCGCGGTAACGGATAATAATGGGAACAGGATAAAATTAGGCCTTGGCGGCGATATATGACCGGCCATTCCCCTGAACTCCTGCATCGGGAAATGTGGTCGCATGTACAAAAGCAATACATTAAATACCACAAATGATGCTATTAATGATAAAAAGTACAGCCAGGCGTTCTTTTTTAACAACCTGGGGATCAATAAAAAAGCATTGAGGTAAAACTCGGCTGCGAGTACCAGGTTAAAGGTGATGATACGTGCCGGCGAGAACAAATGCTGCGGCATTCCCCGCATATCTGGCCGGGAAATGATAGGTGTACCGATAATAAGTGCCCAAAATAATAGGTGAATACACACCTCGATAACAAGTGCCGGTTTTATGCGGTTGAACATATAAGCTAAGGTAACCGCATTTAAGCCATGTGTTAAATAGAATAGACGAGGGGCTTAATTGTGCCGACGAAGGACGTTTTTTAGGGGCTATTAAATTGAAGCAGGCATTTTGCGGTTTGCAAATGCAGGCTTATCGCCAATATAAAGTCAATCCTGCAAAATTGCTTATTATCAGGTTGTTTACCGTCAAAGGGTCTGCCAATTACAACCTGAGTCATTATTACACGATTAAAGTGGAATTATTTCCACAAACCAATAATTAAATTAATATTAAGTGCCGTTTTATGCGTTTTAACCAGTATTTAATAGTTGGCACTGCATTTGAATTTAACTTAATATCCTTCTCAAAAGGATTGTTTTTCATAGGTAGATGTAGAGGCCGACAAACTGCGAGAGTTTTTCGGCCTTTTTTATTTGTACCGGCTGGGCCGGAGAGAAATCGGTTAGCAAACATATTTCTTAATCCCCCGTTTCTATTATCCCCTGTATTGCCCCTTAGCCGATAAACCTGTTTTTTATCAAATAAATATTTCTAAATTAGTATTACCAATTATAAACCATCTATTCCCATCTGCCATGATCAAAAAACACCTGCAACAATGCCTGGTGGCATCTTTATCTGTATTTTTTTTATTTACCACAAGCAATACCTATGCGCAAAGCAAGGACGGCTGGCGACAACTTTTTAACGGGAAAGACCTTAACGGCTGGAAACAGGTAGGCAAGGGCAGCCGGTATGTAAAAGACGGCGTAACCGGCAGTCATGGAGGGATGGGCTTGTTATACTACACCAAACAAAAGTTCAGCAATTGCACCATCCGGCTGGTTTACAAAATGCAAAAGTTTAACAGTAATGCCGGGGTTTTTATCCGCATTCCGCTGGAACCCAGGGAGGAGTGGATGCCGGTATTTTACGGCTACGAGGTACAGATAGATAATCACCCCGAAACATCAAAGGAGGATGATTATCACATTACCGGTGCTTTGTACTCGTTAACCAAACCATTGGCCAAGCCGGGTAAACCGGGGCCGCAATGGAACACCATGGAGATAACATTGGATGGCCCGCGCACTATTGTATACGTGAACGGCCAAAAAGTGACTGATTATAAAGAGGGCGACCCAACGCCGGCACGCAAGTTTGATTTTGAGCCCTATCGCGGCATCCGCCCCAATGAAGGTTATATCGGTATACAAAACCATGGCGACGATGATGTAGTATTTTTTAAGGAGGTATCTGTTAAACCGCTGCGTAAATAACTTATGGAAAAAGCTGAGGAAACAACCGGTGCCAACGGCATAAGCCGGGCCGATTTTATAAAAAAAGCGGCCATAGCCACTGCCGGATTTTATATTGTACCCCGTTTTGTGCTGGGCGGCAATGGCTACACCGCACCAAGCGATAAGCTGTACATTGCAGCCATAGGCTGCGGCGGCGAGGGTGAAAATGATATTCGCCACCTGGCAGGTACCCCTAAAAAGAATGCCGTTATTGCCTTTTTGTGCGATGTTGACGACCGCGAGGCAGCCCCACGCCGCAAAGAATTCCCGAAGGCGCCTTATTACCACGACTGGCGCGAACTGTTTGATAAACAGCACAAAAACTTTGATGCCGTTACCGTAGCCATACCCGATCATAACCACGCGCCGGTAGGCTTAAGCGCCATGCAGCTTAAAAAACACCTGTACCTGCAAAAGCCCTTAACACATGATATCTACGAAGCCCGGATATTAACCCAGGCATCAGAAAAATACCAGGTGGTTACCCAAATGGGCGACCAGGGGGCATCATGCGATGGCATGCGTACCATGCGTGAGTGGTTTGAAGCCGGCCTGATTGGTGAGATTGAAAAAGTATACTGTTGGACAGACCGCCCCGTGTGGCCGCAGGGCATAGCCTGGCCAAAGGCAAGTCCGCCCGTACCTAAAGAGCTGAAGTGGGACCTGTGGTTGGGTACCGCCAAACAAACCAATTATATTGATAACCTGGTGCCCTTTAACTGGCGGGGCTGGTGGGAGTTTGGCACCGGCGCGCTGGGTGATATGGGCTGCCACATTATGGGGCCGCCATTTAAACTGCTGGGTTTGGGTTACCCAACCGAAATATCGGGCAGTGCCAGCACGGTTTACCAGGGCATCTTTAAAGAAGGTATTTACCCCGAAAGCGGCCCTGTATCAAGCTCCATCAAATTTAAATTTAAACAGCAAAGCGGTAAGGACCTCGATTTGTACTGGATGGACGGGGGCATTACACCCGAACGCCTTGCAGAGCTTGACCCTGCTTTAAATATGAACGAAGCCCTTGGCGATGTGCCCGCCGAAAATGATTTTGAGGGCTGCACGCTGTTTATAGGCACCAAAGGCAAGGTTTCCTGCGGATGGGGAGGGAGCCACCCCCGGTTATTGCCGCTTGCTTTGAATAAGGATGTACATGTTCCCGAGAAATACCCGCGGGTACCCGGTGGTATGGATGGCCACTGGTGGCAATGGATTGATGCCAGTATAGCCGGTTATGGCAAAATGGAGGTCGACTCGCCATTTGTGGGTTACGCCGGGCCGCTTACCGAGACTGTACTGATGGGCAACCTGCTGCTGCGCACCTTTAACCTGCGCGAAAAAATAAAACGCAACGACCCCGTTTACGGCAACATGGAAGGCTACAAATTTACCGGCCGCTATACCGGCCTAACCTGGGACGGCGAAAATATGAAGGTTACCAACTTTGAACCCGCCAACCAGTACATCCGCCGGGCGTACCGGCAGGGGTGGGGGGAGTTGAAGCTGTAGGGGAGATGACATAGATTTTTAAAATCACAAGTCAGCTGCCCGTATTTCCCGGCACACAAGACCTGCACTAAACGGCGCATTATTTAACTATCTTTAATAATAAAATTATTGCTGATGAAAAAAATCACACTCGTCGCTTTATTGTCGGTTGCTTTTTTGTTGGGCTATGGCTTCAGTCAATTAACCCGCCAACCTATCGCTGGTCCGCGTGTAACAGGGCTCGGCGGAATCTTCTTTAAGGCTAAAAACCCGGCGGTACTAAAGGCCTGGTATGAAAAAAACCTGGGGATGCGTATGGTGGGAACTGGTACTAACTTCGAATGGCACCAGGGTATCGACAGTACAAAAAAAGGCTTTACGTTATGGGCGCCATTTAAAGAAACGACCAAGTATTTCCAGCCATCAGAAAAGCAATTCATGATCAATTACCGGGTTGAACAGCTGGATGCGTTGCTCATCAAACTGAAAGCCTCCGGCATCTTACCTACAGATTCGGTAGAAAGAGTGAGTTATGGTAATTTTGTCCATCTAATGGATCCGGAAGGCAATAAGATTGAACTTTGGGAACCCAATGATGTGGAATATGCCAAGATGGGTACGATTACCACGAAATAGCTACTCATGTTGTCAAAACAAGGAAGGGGGACTATCCGGCACACAGAAATGCGGCAATCCACGTGTCGTTGCTTCATACTTGCGCGGGGAAAGGAAAAAAAGGTTGATAATGCAGATATGTTGAATTATTATTATTTTTGATTTATGGAAAGTTTAATTGTACATCCTAAAGATCAGAAGCAATTAATAGCTATTAAAGCATTTTTAAAGGCATTGGATGTTTCTTTCAAAAAAGAACCCTCAAGTCCTTATAACCCTGAGTTTGTTGCAAAAGTTAAAAGAGGTGAAAAAGCGTCTAAAGCTGGCAAGGGTGTAAAGGTTGATGTTGAGAATCTATGGAAATAGAATCGGCCACAAAAAACACCAAAATTTTAAAAGCCTTAATTCCCTATTTCCCCCGGTTTCAGCATGCGCATTCTATAGCAGTTCATAGCGGTTTCGCCTAATTGGGCTATTAGCTGGTAGTTGGCAATGGCGCCAACGGCAGCTCCAATTAAGGGGATTAGCTGGGCCATTTTTGCAAGGTCGATATAGTCGCGGTACTCCTGCTGAAAGGTGCGCCAGTCAAACTCATCAGCGTTGGCAGGCAGCAGAACGCTGTAGGCTTCCCAGTTTTGTAATAAATGGTAAATCTCGTTTCGCCGTTGCTGGCTGGAGTAGGTAAGCTGGAAAATGTAAAGTATATATAGCCTTTCTTTATAATCCATTACATCAAAACCATATAAAGCCGCAATATTAAAAAGCAATTTCATTTTAATACCAATAAGGATAGGGAACTCAGCAAATCCCATTAGTATGCCTCCTGCACCTGTAACGGCGCCTTCTACCGTGGCAGTTTTTTGATAAAAGTTTATTTGTCGTTTTATATAACTTTCTCTTAATCGGAAGGAAGCATCGGCAGCAAGCTTTTGGGTGGTTGTGTATTTAGCCCCGAAAAGTACTGCCTTAACCATTTTTTCGATAGTTACTGTTATTACCTTGTGAACCTTTTCGGGTATTAAATTGTTGATCCTGTTCTGTATGCCCTTTGCTATCCGGTTGGTAAAAGATGGTTTCTTTTGCATCTTTTGCTGCCAGTCGTTCAGCAGTAAATAGGCTTTTTCTTCGTAGGCGGTCATACAGTTAACATTACTTTTAGTAGTAGGAGCGTTATTAAACGGTAATGTGGATGCCACAACCTCCTCGTGATCGTCATTGCGAGGAGGTACGACGAAGCAACCCCCAAAATACAGATCGGATTTGCGAAGCTACTCTGTAAGGGGGGATTGCTTCGTGCCTACCCATGACGTGTTTGGTATTACACAAACATCCGCTTAAACGCTGGCCACGACTCACCCCGGCTACGCTTCGCTGGCCGACCCTCTCTCCGGCTGTGCCGCAAAGAGGGTGAAGCTCAATTTTTGTTTTATTGCCCCTCTATGCGACGCAGTCGGAGAGAGGGGCAGACGGGCGTAGCCTCGTCGGGGTGAGTCGACTCGCTGCCATGCGATATACGTATCAATTCAATCTTAACACGACACCAATCAAGCCTTCACCTCTTTGAAAACCAAAATAGTGCCGGCAGAGTAACCTGCAATCGCCAGGCCGTCCATGTCGGGGTTTAAATTGGGTACCACAATTTCGAGTGTTTTTTGTTGAAAATGCGAGGCTTTGTCGAACAGGTTGGCTTTAAAAGGGTTTTCGGTATTCTTATTCTCCAGTATCAATTTAAGCAATTTGTTGCTTTTTGATAACTCCGCTACAGATTGGCCGGTAACAGACTTGTTGCCCAGGTTTAATATATTTTTCGCCACCTGGTTAATAAACAATATTTCCTGTTTTTCATTAAGCCCTATTACCGCCCCGGGCATTTCTTCTATCAGTAATTTAATCCGCAATTCGGCCGCTATTAATTGCGAAAGGTTGGCATTTTCCAGTTCGCTAAGGTTGGTCACCATGGTATTAAATTCCTCGGCTAAACTGGTAAACTCATCGCTTGTTTTAAAAAACAGCCGGGTATTATATCTTTTTTGACTCACCTGCAGCAGGCCGTTTTCCAGTTGCTGCAGCGGATTCAGTATAAAGCCCGGAAAATTGACAATTAAAATAAAAAGGATTAAAAAGGTGATAAATACCATGCTCCCCAAAAAAAAGGCCGACTTATCTACAGTTGAATGGGTATAGTTATTTTTAAGCTCAATGGCATGCATGTTTAACCCTTCAATATTTTTCAACTGTAAGCGCGCATTCCGTTCCGCCTGTTGTTTTTGGGTTAATGCCGATGAGGAGTCGGTAAGTAAGCTGAAGGCTTTGCGCAGGTTGCCTGTTGCCACGCTTTCACCAGGTTCGGTGATGTTGTTTTCCTGTTTTTTTAGTGTTTCATCAAAAGTTTTAACTGCCTGCGAGGGTAGGGGCAAATCATTTTCATCTAAAACGGCGCGCATTTGCCGGGTGAATTTTAATGTTGCATAGTTATCCTTCAAAGTAATGCTGGAGGTTTCTGATATCACCTTGATGTAATATATAGAAACAAGGCCAAAAATAAGCACTACGAAGAATAACAGGCCAAATCCAAACAGCAGTTTATTTTTGATTTTCATAGCTATTATAATGTATTTAAAACGTAACCCTAATTTAGGCAGCAGAAGGATTTTAAGTAAAGATAATTAAAAATATGTGCTGTTTATAGGGGCATTTATTCAAGGAAATCGCTTTTTTAATATTTAAAGGGTCAAACGCCGGAAAAAACAATTAAATGAAACTGTTTGGCGCAGCATATTGGCAAATAGCGATGGGTTTGAAACCCATCGCTATGGTGAAAGTTTTAATTTAATTAAAAAAGCGATTCCCATGCATTTATAAATCGTTTGCCTGATAAAACAACCCCCACAGCTGCACTTTGTGTTATCCCGGCAAAAAATTCCCCACTTTATTTGCTACCCCCGATTTTATTTTGCATAAGTGTTGCTAATCACTGTATATTAGAAATATAATTTAAGCCTTATGGAGCCGATACAAATACCACGACCCACAATAAACTGGAAAGAACAAATGGATGACGGCAGCGCGTTTTTTACCGAGGAGATTATTATTGAAAGCGATAAGCTGATAGATAACTACCTGGATGCATTACAAAAAGCCACAAACGAACATGCCATTTGGAAAGCCATTGAAGCTGTGGTAAAAGCATTTGACAAACTTAATATAGACCTTGACTACTTTATTGACACCATGGAGCGCGAAGACCTGGCCGAATACATTCAAAAAGCAGCCGAAGCAGCAGGCTTATTTTATGATGGAGATGTAACGGAAGAGTGGCGGGAAGAGTGGTAGATAGCGTTATATATCCATGGATAAGGAGGACAATAGAACATTCCTCAAAGGCAATAATTTTCAACACTCACGCTATATTTTATTCCTACAGGCACAAAAATGCATTAAATGCTGTGGAAAAAAGGTGTAGACATTCTATTGGCAAATGACAATAGTACCGTACATTTGTTACACGAAAGAGCAATTAAAAGAAAACCCCGAAGCTACGAACTTCAGGGTTAACCAAGATTGCCATATTACTTGCTTGTGATATGTTTACTCTCTTTTCTACCAGCCTTGCTGAGCTGATATTATTGTCTAAAACATAAAAGGGAGCGTGAGCTCCTTTTTGCTACAGAACAAAGTTAATGTTTGCGTTGGAAAGCCGTTAATGCAATCTTTTAACAAAGGCCTGAGTTATTAACACTTAGCACAATAACTTTTGAAACCATTTAACGAAACAGAAAATTATAGAACTTGATTACAGCTAATTAAGATTGAACGCTAAAATGCGTAGTGTAAAAACTTGCCGGATAAAATAATTTAACATTATAATTTACTTTACTTAACACAGGCGGTTATTGAAAAATGCATAACGCCTTTGCTAAAGGTTGACAWGGATTTCGAAAATAGGTCTCAAATACGATCTCAAAACCCGGTTGTGGAAAAATAAAATATCCGGGACGATAATCATTACCCGGATATCACTGAATGGGTTAAAAATTATTTAAACATTCTCGGCCGATACAAATTTCATCGACACAGAATTTACACAATGGCGGGTATTTTTTGGAGTGAGGTATTCGCCTTCAAAAACGTGACCCAAATGCGCGCCGCAATTGGTACAAATAATAATCAGGTGCATTTCAGCACCTGACACCTAAATGTAGTATAGTTATATTCTTCTTCGGATATAATTAATTTAATTAATTTTTTTAAAAGTCATTAACCACAAGCCTGTTCTATCCTTTTCATCACACCGTTTAAGTCCCAACGCATAAGTCATTTATCAAACGTTCCGCCACTTTCTTGTGAAGCATTCTATGATGCCGCTACTTTGCAGATATCTCTTCACAGACGGATTGCTCTATTCGCAGCTGGCTCGCGACTTTAGTCTTAACCAGATGATATTATTTCTATATTCATGAACTTATTTCTAATTTTTTTCGTAAAAGTTAACAAAAGTGAAGTAAGTAATCTTGCTAATTTGAAACCTGAACCTCACAATAAATGAACAATGAAAGTAAATGCAGGTATCCTTACCTGCAAATAACCAGTCAAATTCGTACTGTTAGCAATTTAAATCGGCTTGAAACTCCAATAAAGGTAAAAATACCGACTTCTAACTCAGCATCGGTTCAATCTCATGGCTCTTATGGACACTTATTATTTGACGAAAGATGGCGATCTAAAAGGGCTTCTATATTAAAGAGAGATAATTTCAAGTGTGTAGTATGCGCTGAGTCAAACGAACTTCAAGTACATCATCGACAGTACCATTTTTCTAAAATGGAAAATCAATTCAAAGTGCCTTGGGACTATGATGACAGATTATTGATCACTCTGTGTAAAGGATGCCATAATAAGGGGCATAGCAAATTTAAAGTACCAACTATATCAATACAATAATATGGGAATTTTTAACTTTTTAAATAAAAATAAGTCATTTGAAGATTCAACTTCAACGCCGATTATAACAAACATTCAGCAGGAAAAGCCAGATATCCCTGAAAGAATTTTCATAGCAAATGAAAATGTAAGTCCAACACCAGAAGCGTCAACTCAACAAACCGTTGATAACAATATCAACTTACTATTCAGTTTTTTAGATAGAAACCACGAAAATAGAGGCTACGAAGATGCGTTAGTAAACCCCGATGTACATCATTTAAATCAAAATTTAGATGCCTTGCGTAACGAACTCATCCGTACGGTAAATAAGGTAAAAACGTTTTACGAGGACTTTATAAAGGAAATTGATTATCACATAGATAGTAGAAGTCGCAGTGGTATGGTCGATACTGTTGAGGAACTGAAGATGAAAAAAGAAATTGCGGAAAACCATATTCGAAAGGTTTTAGATATAGAAGCCAGTGCAATCAACAATACCGGCGATAGCCAAGGCATTTTATTGAGTTATGCAAAAGGGTTTAGAAATGGGTTAGCAGCAATCTCTCACCATGCTGTATTAAAAAGGAGATTATAAGATGGGAAATTGGTGGCTAAAATCCGGATGTTTTTTAACGGGCTACAACTATAATATCTTGAATGCCTCAAGTGAAATTTCTGCTAAGGCTGTGAAACGATATACATCCGCATTATTAATCGTATGTATACTATGGTCGTTTATAGGATATGTTTTCACTGAGCGTTATTTAAAACTTGGTTTGTTGGGGTGCTCACTCGGCGCTATAATTCTTTGCGTAATCATAATTCAAATTGAAAGACAGATAATTCTTGCTGGTCATAAAAACTGGAAGTTATTTGCGTTTCGAGGTATAATCGCAATTACAATGGCTATGATTGGGTCCGTTATTATAGACCAAATAATTTTTAAAGAGGATATTGATCAAAAACAGATTTATTTACTTGATGCTAAAGTTAATAGGGTACTACCTGCTAAAGCAGAAGAGCTGCGTGCACAAGCCAATCAATTAGATTCAGTAATCGCAAAAAAAGAATATGAAAGAAAAGCTATAGTTGAAGATATTTCTCAACACCCATTGATTAAAGCCGTAACATCGCAAAGCTCGCCTCAGCAATTAAAAACGACTACCACAGATTCTTCTAAACTTTCTACAACGAGCACACGGTTAGTGAGTGCCACTACTTTTACTGTAAATTCTATCCAAAACCCCAAGATGGCTTTATTAACCCCATTAGATGTACAAATTGCATCGTTGAGAAGTCAAAAATCAAATAAAGACAATGCAATACTCGCCTTAAGACCTAAAATTGCTAACGAAATTAAATCTAAAGTTGGCTTTTTAGACGAATTACAGGTCATGTATACTTTAATAACTGAATCGGGAGTGGCATTAGCCGTATGGCTACTATGGTTTATATTTTTAATGTGTATAGAACTTTTTATTATGTTTAGCAAAATTGGAGAAGAGCCTAATGATTATGACGCAACCATAACCCACCAAATGGAAATACAAAAGAAAAAACTTGCGTTGTTAGCAGTCAGTAGCAACACTTAGTTGCTTTTAGACCAAGTACAGTTTATTATCATTTTTCCAATCATACTAACTATTTGCGACACTAGCGTATTTACACATACTTTTTATTTATCATACGACATACCTATCTTTAGAAATGAGTTTTACTATTGAATTTAAGGGCACCTTTTATATTGTAAGTCAAGACCGTGACAAGAAGAAGTTCTTCGATATAACATTTAATGATAGCTATCAAAGGATTGTAGAGGACAATAGTGGTAACTGGCATTATGCAGAAATGAGAGACTTAGAAAAGAAGACAGCCCGGTTACCTTTGCAGTCTCTCGGCCTAGAAATACGGAGATACCTTAACTCTTAACTATGGAACGAAGCCCTGCACAAAAAACACAGCTAACCGTAGCTATCATAGGGGCAATAGCTCTTGTTATCGCAGCACTTATAGGCAAGTGTAGTTTTCCGTCAATCAAAGACAGCAAGGCTGAAGTCGCAAGACCGCAAACTATAGTTGCAGGCATAGTTGTTGATGAAGCAACCAATGGAAATATCAACCTTGCTGAAATTACATTAGTTGGAAGGAATGAACAGTGCTCTACAGACCAAAGTGGAAATTTTAAGATTATACTTAAGGATAGTTTGCCCGAAGTTAGAATTAGAGTTCACAAAGCCGATTACCTTCCTTATGACAAAACATTTAACCTACCAAATGATAACATATTTATCCAACTTAAGAAAAACAAGAGCCATTAATGACTGCCTTCGGGTTATACTTTTTGTTTTAATCTCCGGTCAGGTTTACGCTCAACAAGTAACGCTCACCGGACAGGTTGCCGATTTAAAGAACGCCCCCATTTCCTTGGCTACAATTAACTTTGTTGGCAATAGTATTACTACTACTACAGATGACAATGGGTTATTTGCAATTAAATTGCCTTTGGACTTTAAGAAAGGCGATCAACTTACTATACGGGTTTCAAAAGAAGGGTATAAGACCAGTACCAGGCTTATTACTATATCACCAATTTCTATACCTATTAGGTTAAGCAGACTGCCGCATTACGTTAAACCCGCTACAATCACGACACCCACTAATTTATCCGCAAATGTCAAATTAGGTGAACAGAAAATTCCATCTTCATCAATTGGTGGTGTTCCAAATATCAACAAGAGTTTTGGTGACGTTAGTCCATCAATAGTTGGGGATAATAGTCATATTGTTGGCGGATTTGGCAATTCTGTAGGCATTAATGGTGATTTAAATATAACTACTGAGAAGAAACTTGCTGATGATTTTCTTTCGTTAGTATACACTAGTGTAGATGATTTGGTAAAAAATAAAGGGTTCAATAAGAATAACATCACGGTTATGGCTGAACAATACTCCAATGCTCCTGCAGTTTCTAGTCAAATTGTTTTGTATTTTAAGGAAAGGGGATATAGCATCGGTTCTGGGATTATTTCTTCTAACGGTCCGATGATCAATGGTATATGGATCGACACATCAAATAGATTTTTTCTACAAAAGAATCGAGGGAAAGGGATTAAGATAATCTTAGGTTATTTTAAGTAGTACTTTGCATGAGTGCATATACTGATGGTGCTTACTGTTTATTTCGATTGGAGKGTATATAAACGATTTGTCGTTTAACAGATCGTCTAATGAATCTGTCTATAAACTCAGTTAGGAAAGCCCACTGTTACACACAAGACTTTCGCTAAGTGGTATATAATAAAATTGCGCTGTGATGAGCTATGATATATTAATAAGAAAGAGATATTCAGGAGATCGACTCAAGAACGTGGTTGCTGATTTTTTAAATATCAGCGTCAATTCAATTGGTAATATTTATGATTTAGGCCCTGGCGGAGATGTAAATATTGATGTCGATTATTTGGATGGAGATTTTGCTACACGATTATCAGTATATAAAAGTGATGACTTAATGGCCGAGTTAAAGGAAATTGACTTTGCCATTTATATATGCGAAATTTTGAAAGAAACCGTGTTAATTACTTATTGGAGTGATAACCCTTTTTTTTGGATTAGGATTCATTTCAATGGAGAAATATATAAAGTAAAAGAAGTTCCCAGCGAGCGGGAGAAGTTCATTCAAATCAATAAGCTTTTTAAAGAAAAATTAGAAAAGGAAGATGTTATATCTAATCTTAAATAGTTCATGCTACGTTCTTCATTAGTAGCCGGTATGAGATGCACCCCCTGGCTCCCGTCAAAGTGCGGCCCTTAGTCCTGTTTATTAATATTTACAAAGATATGAGGCTCCAGCCTTGTGGCCCGCGTGCTAAGTATTGAATATGCAAATACCGGATGTACGTTTCATCCGGGATTTTGTATTTTTAGCGTATGAGCCGCAATTATAAATTCAGAAATCCGGAAGGATTATATTTTGTAAGTTTTGCAACCGTTTTTTGGATAGATGTTTTTTGTAAGGCTGCAATATTTTGATTGCCTAACATCGTGCAGTCCTAAAGGTAGCGGATCACAAGGCAAGAGCCTTGCGACAGCGGAGGAAAAAGTTTGGGTTTCTATTTTTATTATTAGGGTTGAACAAATTTATGATACAGTAAAACAAAAAGTAATATTTGAACACAAAAACTGCATACCCTATTACCATACCCACAGATAGCCAGCTATCTAAATTTATTTATGGACAGTTTGAAAAATAATTTTTTAGTGATGACCTTGCTTCGATATGGATTTCATATCACAGTTTTCATTCTTTTTTACATAATCGTTGACCGTTCGTATTTTCCCGCACAGCAGGCTTTGGTGGAATCGTTATCAATCCACCGCTACGTAACCCCGGCATCGGTGTCACAATACGTATTTAATGGTTTATTGTTTTTTTCAATAATATGTTACTGGGCTGATTACAGGATCATTCGGAAAAGCATGCTTAAAGAATATATGATACTATATCTTTTGGCTTTGGACGTGTTTTGTTTATTTCTCGCTACTATGCTTATGATCTGTTTTAACAACGTTGTTTACAACAGAAATGAAATCGCCGATGCCTTATCCCTGAATAGTGTTTCAACCACTTTGGTCTTAATATTTCTTAAAGATTGGATTTTCATTAGGATAAATAAAAAAAATGACTCCATAACGAATAGTATGCAGTGAACAGAATGGCATTATTTGAATTAATCTGTCAAAATGGGTGTTCGGTAGAAAATCACAAGTCATCTGCCCGCATTTCCGCACACAAGACTTGCGCTAAGGTGGGATTCCCGCAATAATCAAAGACAATACAGGAAATAAAAACAAGGAATGATCAGTCTGGTCTTGTTTTTAATTCCCAATAGTTTTGAGGCCAGGTGGTATGGTATTTTAGGATGTCTATTTTTGGTGTTTCCAAAACCTGCCTTTTCCCTCGGCTATCCATTCTAAAGCTTCTTTTATTCTTTTTTGTCGTGTTTCGTCGGTTTTGGCGTCGGTAATCCAAACAATATATTCCTTGCGGAAAGAGTTGGATTTGCTTTCAAAAACTTCTTTTGCTTTGGGGTTAGATACTAATGCGACCAGCAGATAATCGGGCGTTTCAAGTATCTTGGGTTTATCAGATTCCGGCTTGTTCCTTTTTATCTTGATGCCTTTTTCGTTTAACTGCACGGCTTCTTTAAGCATCACTATAAATTCATCGTCCGGTGGGAGGTCGCTTATTTTGCTGATCTTTCCTAAAAATCTTTGGATCGGTTTTAAGTCCTTGTTTACCTTCAAACGCGGGTCGGTCATCAGTTCGGCCTTCAGGAACGTGAAAGAGCAATGGTTTTTATAGGATGCCACTACGCACATATTATCGCCGTTATATTCAAAATGAGGCAGGCTCCATTTTATCGTTTCTTCGGCATCCGGGCAATTTTCATGAATAAGTAGGCGCCAGTGCTCAAGAATCGGTTTTGCAAAATCTTCCGAGTTAACTATGTAAGCATCCACAGCTGAATTGTAGTTCATAACATTTAATTTTTTAAGTGTTTACGATTATCGGAACAAAAAAACTTAAACAGGAGCAGAAGATTTGGTCGAAAACTTGGATAAACAGGTCAATTTAATTACTTGCGTTGTTTCCGGAACTCCGAAGGCGACAAGCCTACATGCTTTTTGAAGAATTTGCCAAAATTAGCAGGGTCTGAAAAGTTGAGTTGATAGGCAATCTGGGCTACCGCAAAATCGGTGTATTGAATAAGCGACCTGGCTTCGCTGGCCAGGCGTTCAGCAATAAAAGTAAGTGCATTTTTGCCCGAAACATGTTTGACAGATTGGGAGAGATAATTAGCGGTAACCGAAAGCAGATCTGCGTATTCCTGCACGGTGCGCTTATTGATATAATGGTTATCAATTAACTGAATAAATTTACGCAACAGGATTTGCTGCGCTGTAGCCATTGGAATATCCTTTTTCTTTTCCAACGCAAAGTCTTCCAGGTAGTAGAGCAAACCGAGCAACTTTAACCTTGCTTCAATATGTTGTGCTTTGGCCGACCCTTCATAGGCAGCAAATACAGCTTCAAAATGTGGTGCTAACTGTTTAAATGCGGCGTGGTCAAACTTAAACAGGTTGGTGTGTAACACATCAAATAGGGGAAATTGCTGGTGAAAGTCTGGTTTGAAGAATGAGAAGCATTTCGGCTTAAAATAAATCACATAACCCTCCAGTGCATTGTTATGAGCAAAGCTATACACAAGATTGGGCGAATGAAAGACGAGATAGGAATCAGGATCATGAATGGTCTGATCGCCATAGTTAACTTCGATCTTACCGGAATTGAATAGCAGGGCAAAAAAATAAAATGAACGTTTAAAAGGTGGCCTGTATATCTGCAAGTCCTGATCGAGTGGCTTTAACCTCAAACAGTAAAAGTCTGGATCAGTTGTTCGTCCCGGCCATGGAATAGAGGCCAGGAAATCGTTAATTTCTGTGTAATAAGAAAGAGTAATTTTCATTTTCTCCATAAAATACATCGCATAAGGGTTGATCCTAAAATAGAGAAAGAAAATCTCTTCACCTACTGATACCAAAAAATCGCCGTCTGGAACCACTAATATTATTATATAGTTTTCACCGCCCTTGGCGCAAGTCTTGTGTGTTAGGACAGTGTGGCGGCTGACTTGTGACTTTTTAGATTAAATATCTTTCTTTAGAGTATTTGCAAATATCATTATCAGATTTACTGCTAATATTGTAGTTAAGGTTAGACTGATCACCACAAAAGCACCTTTGTCATGAAAGGCAAAAAAGCTTATTACTAAAATCAAGTGCACGAAATTTTTTAGTACATTGAGTTTTGAATTACAAGTAAGTTTGTCAGTATAGAAGTATAGGATGTAGGAAACAACAGTGAAACCTAAACCGGGCAATGCAAAAGCTATTGGATACATCGAGCCTGCATTACTATCTCCATGCTCATGATTTATCCCATAAACCAAGAATACAAAAAATAAGAATGGCATCGCCATCAATGACTTTTTCAAAACGGTTTCAACGAGCATGAGTGTATTGATGTATTTTAAATGCAATGTACAAATTTATTTATTCGGGAATCTTCAAAGCGATGTTCTCCTCTATTCGCAGAAGGCTCGCTGAACGACTTGCCCCCCCTTGGCGCAAGTCTTGTGTGTTGAGGCAGTGTGGTGGCTGACTTGTGACTTTTTAATCCAAAAGCTCTACCTCCATTAGAATGCCGCCTTTGTTCATATAGTTACTGGCGCTGCTGTAAATATAGTCGCCGGGCTCATTAACCCAACCTGCTTTAACCGGGTTTTGATGAATGTAATCTAACTTTTGTGCAAACAGGTTGGAGTTCGGATGGAGCTCGATTGGATGATTGTCTTGCTGCCAAAATTGATAGTTTATATTGTTAGAATTGGCTTCGCCCGCATCAGCTAATAACCGGAGCATCCAACGTTTCCTGCTTTCCTGCGGGTTTTCTATAATTTCCTGTATGATTTTAACCGAAGAAAACTTTTTCATATCGCGCATTATTGCAGATAAATTTTGCTCGCCCTTGCTGCTGATAATTAAATGAACATGGTTGCTCATGATCACATATCCATGAACGGCTAATCCTTTTTCTTTTATACAATGCCGAAAACTATCCAATAAAATATCTTTATAAAACTGGCGTGTAAAAACATCTATCCATTCTACTACCGCGAAGGTTACGAAGTAAATTCCTTCGGGATTATTAAATTTATATTTTGTGCTCATTGCTTAAAAATATAAAATAAGATGGAGCTAAATTTAAAAAAAAATCACAAGTCATCTGCGCACATTTCCGACACACAAGACTTGCGCTAAGGGAGGGTATAATAAGGTTGGTTTACAGTTATTTATGAAATCAAGATATAAAATCAAAACATAAAATCCAATATTTTTTTGATAATCTCCATTCAACCCCGTGAAAATTCTTTTTATTGAAACGCTTACCCTTAAAAACAAGTAAAATACTGATAATTTGCATTTTGACTAAATATGATATATATTTAGTTAACCTTTATCCTCCTTCCCCATGATCAACCTAACCTTCCGCCGAAAACTAAGCAAAATACTGTTGCTTATTGTTGCATTACTAACCCTAAAAGCACACAGTCAGGAAAAATGCCTGATCATATCCGATCTGCATTTCAATCCCATTTATGACACGGTCATCAAACAGCAACTATTGAGTACTGATGTCGCAAATTGGAAACAAACATTTACAGCTTCTCCGCTGAGTTCGAACAATTACGCGAAATTCAAATCAGACATCAATTATAAAAGCCTGGAATCAGCATTGGATGCCATGAAAAAGACTTTCGACAATAAGCACACCCGGCCACGCTTCATTATCATAACTGGGGACATGCTCTGGCATGCTGGTCCGGTTAAACCGCTTTCCGATATCATCCTGCTACAGAAACAAGCCCTGAAATTCATTGCCGCTGAAATTCGGGGCAGGTTTCCAAATACCCTTGTGCTGCCGGTACTTGGAAATAACGACACCGACGAAGGTGATAATAAAATCCAAAGCGCTCCATTTTTAAATGCCTTTGAAGAAGCCTGGCAAACGAATGCCCCGGAAGCTTTCGACACAAGTTTAAGCCAAACCGGATACTACGCGTCAGCCATAAATGCAGGCCCCGATATCCTGATCATGAACACGAATTTGGTTAACCCCACTGCACCGGAGCATGCAGGTGACAACATGATGACTTGGCTCGAAGAAAAGCTCAATACAGCGAATCAGAATGGGAAAAAGGTCTGGATCCTCATGCACATACCGCCAGGAATGGACGGAAATACCGGTCGCCCGCTGTGGCAGCCTGTTTACACTCAAAGGTTTCTTACAGCTATTGGCAGATATTCCGGCGCCGCAGGTAACCAAACGATCAAAACAATGATCGCCGGACATACCCACCGCAATGACTTCAGGATCATTTATAAGAATAATGTACCCATCAATATCATTCGTGTCGTGCCATCCGTCAGCCCCATATTCTATAACAACCCCGCCTTCATTGTCGCCGGTATTGATTCAGTAAATAAGACAATAAGCAATCAGGAAACATGGTATTTTGACCTCAACAACCCGCAGAACCAATGGAACAACCACCAAACAGTCGAAGAGGCCATCGGTCGCGGATCAACGGATCCTGTTCAGCTAGCCGAAAACCTTTCCAGGTTCAGGACGAGAGATCAATTCGACAGATGGGTAGATTTCACAACCATTAACAACCGGGTCGTACACAATCGGCATAACAGGTATCCGGAAACCTTCGGGAACAGTGGACAATACTGGGATGCGGACTCGCTTGTGGTGCTGGGGAACTGATAACCATAAACAGCAAAACACACTTAAATCCAAATACCATGGAAACAAAAGATATCGCGATCATCGTTATAGGGATCATCGCTATTTTAGGGATTATTTTCGGAAGGAAGATCGTTTTAAAATCCCGGTTTTTCAACATGAATTCAGAGCCTATTGGCGGAAGAAACCGGGCGAAGGTGAAAGGAGGCGGCAATCAGGTGATTCAACATACAGGAGGAGCAACTAAAAATGCCTCGAACAATTCAGCAAATGTAAACGGTGAAAATAACCGGATCGAACAGGATTAAAACAGAACAAGCGTGACCATCAATTACATTAAAATTGTAGGCGAGAACAATCTTGTCATACAGCAGGCTAATGGCGATATCGTAGAGATTACAATATCAGCTTTCATTGAACAAAGAACAACGGAATTATCCGACAAAATCAGACTCTTAGAAAAGACCATTGTCGATAAAGAAAAAATACAATTCTTCAATGATAAAGAGATCATCAAGCTTTCCGCTGACCTGAGTGTAATCAGAATGGAAAAATCGCATTTGGAAAAAAGGATCTCAGATATGCTCATCGAGTTTGATAACAAAGATTTTTCAAAAGCCAGCCACCTTTTCCAGGTATCTTTTTCGCTATTCATGTCCGGTAAAATTGCGGAAAGCCTGGAGATATTGAATAAAACAAACCTCGAAACAGAACTTGATGCCTTGGAATATGAAGAAAAACGCCTCCTCATAAAAAAACAAGAGCTCGCGGAAACATTTGCTTTCAAAGCATTTGTACTTAGTCTGATATTTGAATATCAGGAAGCAAAGCAAAATATTATAAACGCTATTAAACTAGACCCCAATCAGTCTTCTTATTGGAATAAGCTCGGCGTCATTTACAACAATATAGGGGAATTTGAAAATGCGTTTGAAGCTTTACAAAAAAGTTTAAAACTGGAAATGTTGTTTAATGAGCCAAAATCAGAATCTGTTGGTATCAAATATGAGCGATTGGCAGAAGTTTCCATATCTCTTGGAAAAGTGCAGCAAGCAAAAGAATACCTTGAGCAATCCCTTGCCATTGGCCTATATTTAAACAACAACGAAATTTTGATTGAAACATATTTCGGACTTGGAAAATTGGCTAAAATGCATTTTAGTTATAAACAAAATCTGAATTACTTGGAATTAGCATTACAAGTGATTCAAAAAGCAGAATATAAAGAAGTCTATTTAGCTGACCTTTATGAAAGTATGGGCACCGCACATTTCCAGCTAAATAATTTCTCTGAGGCTTTACGATACTTTGAAATGTCTCTGTCGATCGAAAAAGAAAGTAAAGCAGAAGACGTGCTAATCGGAGGGAGCATCTATTTCAATCTTGGTTGTGCGAAGACACATTTAAATGATTTCGAAGAAGGGATTAGGTTAATAAAATATGGAATTGAGCTGGATGAAAAGATCTTTGGCAAGGATCACTACGGAATAGCACGATATTATAGCTTTTTAGGAAGCTTGAGCGCCTATAAGCCATTTGGCTTCGATTCCARAAAAGCTTATTTATTAAAAGCCATTGAACTTGATGAAAAATATTATGGAATAAACAGCCACGTTACGGCAAATAACTACTATGGATATGCGATTACTTTGCAAACGGAAAATTTCCACAGCGAGGCCGTCTTATATTTCAACAAAGGAATACAAGCCCGGAGG